>CAKSJF010000001.1 GCA_934462945.1 uncultured Clostridia bacterium
GCTCAAGGGAGCCATTTTAGCAAGTGCAAAAGTGAAATGTATTGGCTTAAAACGAACATAAAATATTTTTTGATACTGAAATTTTGCACTTACCACCGGCTCCCTTGAGCAAAGGGAGCTGTCACGTAGTGACTGAGGGATTGTCCAATCAAAAAGAGGATGCCTTTTTTGACATCCTCTATGCAATTAATTCTTTTTCTTGTTTTCCAAAGCCGCATGAATAAAGGAGCGGAAAAGCGGATGTGCGCGGTTGGGACGGGATTTAAATTCCGGATGGAACTGTACGCCCAAGTGCCACAGATTTTTCGGATCTTCCACCATCTCCACCAGACGGTCATTCGGAGACTGTCCGCAGATTACAAGTCCTGCATCGGTCATTTGCTTGCGGTATTCGTTATTAAATTCATAACGATGACGGTGACGTTCGTAAATAAGGTCTTCCTGATAGATTTCCTTTCCGAGTGTACCGGCGGTCAGTTTACAGGGATAAAGACCAAGGCGCATCGTTCCGCCGAGATTCTCCACATCCTGCTGCTCCGGCATCAAATCGATCACCGGATATACCGTTTCCGGATTCAATTCCGAGCTGTTCGCTCCGGTAAAGCCTAACACGTTTCTTGCATATTCAATCACTAAAATCTGCATGCCCAGGCAGATTCCAAAATAGGGGATATTGTTTGTACGTGCATAGTGTGCAGCAGTGATCATTCCCTCAATGCCGCGGTCGCCAAAGCCGCCCGGAACTAAAATACCGTCTGAACCGGAAAGAAGCTTGTCCGCTGTTTCCGGCGTTACCTTTTCCGAATCCACCCAATTAATATTCACATTGCAGTAGTTTTCAATACCGCCATGCTTTAAAGCCTCTACAATACTGATATAAGCGTCGTGCAGGGCAACATATTTTCCGACTAAGGAAATGGTCACCTCGTCCTTTTCACCGTTCATCAGATCTTTGACTACATCAACCATCTTCTTCCAATCTTCTAAATCCGGTTTGCGATCCTCTAAGCCTAACCGGCGGCAGACAACCCTTGCAAAGCCTTCCGCCTCCAAAGCGAGCGGAACCTCATAGAGCGTGTCCAAATCAAGATTCGGGATAACGCAGTCCTTGTCAATGTTACAGAAAAGAGCAATTTTGTCGGTAATACCCTCCTCCAGCGGCTTTTCAGTACGGAGAACAACCATATCCGGCTGAATTCCAAGGCTCAAAAGCTCTTTCACGCTGTGCTGAGTCGGTTTGGATTTTTGCTCTCCGGAGGTTGTGATACAGGGAACCAGTGTTAAATGTATGTAGATACAATTTTCTCTGCCCACCTCAGTTGCAACCTGGCGGATCGCTTCTAAATACGGTGTGCTTTCAATATCGCCGACTGTTCCTCCGATTTCTGTAATTACAATATCGGTCTGCTCCTGGTTTGCCACGCGGTAAACTCTGGATTTGATTTCGTTTGTAATATGCGGAATCACCTGAACGGTTTTTCCCTCATAGTCACCGCGGCGCTCCTTGGTGATAACATTCCAATAGATTTTACCTGTGGTAACGTTGGAATTTATGCTCAGATTTTCATCAATAAAACGCTCATAATGTCCTAGATCCAAATCTGTTTCCGCACCATCATCGGTCACAAACACTTCACCGTGCTGATAAGGACTCATTGTTCCGGGATCCATGTTGATATAAGGGTCAAATTTCTGCATTGTGACATGATAGCCGCGTGCTTTTAAGAGCCGTCCTAAGGACGCCGCCGTGATCCCCTTTCCCAGTCCGGAAACAACTCCTCCGGTCACAAAAATATATTTTGTTGCCATTTTTTCATATCCTCCCAATTCTATTTTTCAATCATTTTAAAAGGTTAGAACCCGTTTTTCTGATATTTTTTCACAAATACCTCGATTCGTCTGAGCGCCTCCTCAATCTGCTCCACAGAATATGCATAGGAGCAACGGACAAAGCCCTCTCCGCATTTTCCGAATGCTGTTCCGGGAACAACTGCAACCTTTTGTTCCATCAAAAGCTTTTCGCAAAATTCCTCACTGGTCATACCGGTGGAGGCGATGCAGGGGAAAGCATAGAATGCACCCATTGGCTCGTAGCAGGATAACCCCATCTTGCGGAAACCGTCCACAATATAGCGGCGGCGGAAGTTGTATTCCCGGCGCATTTCCTCCACGTCCTCATCACAGCTTCTAAGCGCCTCAATTGCCGCATACTGACTGGTGGTCGGCGCGGACATAATGCCGTATTGGTGAACCTTTGTCATTGCCTTAATAATCGGCGCTGGACCGTATGCATAGCCAAGCCGCCAGCCGGTCATAGCGAATGCCTTTGAAAAACCGTCAATCACAACTGTACGCTCGCGCATGCCCGGAATTGCGGAAAATGGAATGTGTCCTTCTTCGTCATAGCGCAGTGCGGAATAAATTTCATCCGACAGCACCATAATGTTTGTTTCGGACAGAACCTCGGCAATTGCCTCCATATCCTTTTTCGTCAGCACACCGCCGGTCGGATTGTTCGGATAGGGAAGAATTAAAAGCTTTGTTTTTGGTGTGATATGAGCACGCAGCTCGTCCGGCGTCAGACAGAAATTGTTTTCTTCCTTTGTCTCAATTGTAACCGGAACACCGCCTGCCAATTCGGTGCAAGGCTTGTAGCAGACAAAGCTTGGTTCTGGAATTAATACTTCATCTCCCGGCTCAATCAGGCAGCGGATCATCAGATCAATTGCCTCACTGCCGCCGACCGTCACTAAAACCTCGCTTTTCGGATCGTATTCTATCTGGTATTTCCGTTTCAGAAAATGGCAGATTTCCTGCCGCAGCTCTAACACACCGGCATTTGCAGTATAGTGCGTTCTGCCCTTTTCCAGGGAATAGATGCCTGCTTCGCGGATGGTCCAGGGTGTGGAAAAGTCCGGTTCGCCCACTCCTAAGGAAATTGCGTCCTCCATGGTTGCTACAATATCAAAAAATTTCCGGATTCCGGAGGGCGGAATTTTCTGCACTTTCTGATTTAATATTTCTTCATAATTTATCATAATGTAATCACCTGCCTGGTGTCTTTCTCGTCGTCCTCGCAAATGAAGCCGTCGTCCTTATATTTTTTCAGAACAAAATGGGTGGAGGTGCTGATGACAGCGTCCATCGGCGCAAGCTTTTCAGCCACAAACATCGCAACCTCTTTCATAGATTTCCCCTCAATCATCACGGCTAAATCATATGCCCCGGAGGACATCAGATAAACCGATTTCACCTGTGGGTATTTATAGATATGTTCGGCTATTTTGTCAAAGCCCTCACCGCGCTGCGGTGTCACACGAAGCTCAATCAGCGCGGACACAATTTCTCTTTTTGTCTTTTCCCAATTGATTTTCGCTTTATAGCCGAAAATCACGCCGTCATGTTCCAGCTGTGCAATCGCGGCGGCGACTTCCTCCTCCGTTTTGCCAACCATGTGCGCAATTTGTGCGTTTGTGATTTTTGCCCCGTTTTTCTCCAGGACTTCTAAAATCTCATCCATAACCGAAGCTCCTCTCTTCTAAAATATTACAGACCGGATTGGATTCCTGTCTGATGTAAAAACATACATAATATATATTATACCTCATTTTCTGAAAAATTGCTATAGTTTTTTTAAAATTTTTCAAAAAATATTCCTCATTTTGCAGATTTGTGTATTTCGCTGGTCTTTTTTCTGAATTTCTTGATTCAACTGGTGATTTTCATCATTTGACACAGTCTGCTGATTATGATATACTGGATGAAAAGGGGTTGAAAAAATGAAACAACAAATGAAAACAAGCTATCTGATCAGGAGGTTTCTTCCTTATTACAAAAAATATCAGGGAATTGTTTATTTTGATTTATTCTGCGCGGCATTGACCACGGTTTGCGAACTGGTGTTTCCGCTGCTTGTCCGGAACATTACCACGCTTGCTGTCAGTGCGCCGGCTGAGTTGACAATTTCTTTTGTGGGGAAGATCAGCCTTGTGTATCTGATTCTGAGGCTTTTGGATACGGCGGCAAATTACTATATGGCGGATGTGGGTCATGTGATGGGAACACGGATGGAGAGCGACATGCGGCATGATCTTTTTGCGCATTTGCAGAAGCTTTCCTATTCCTATTATACCGAAACCAAGGTCGGACAGATTATGGCGCGGATTACAAGCGACCTTTTTGATATTACCGAGTTTGCACATCATTGCCCGGAGGAGCTTTTTATCACCGGGTTGAAAATCATTGTTTCCTTTCTGATTCTTCTGCGGATTCACGTTCCGCTCACGCTGATTCTGTTTCTGATTCTTCCATTGATGCTGTTTTGCAGCATGCGTTTCCGGGAAAAAATGAGATCGGCATTTAAGGAATCACGCGTACAGGTGGGCGAAATCAACGCGCAGGTGGAGGATAGTCTCTTAGGGGTGCGCGTGGTAAAATCTTTTGCCAATGAGCCGATTGAACAGGAAAAATTCGACCGCGGAAACAAACGTTTTTTTGATGTTAAGAAAATTGCTTACCGCTATATGGCAGGCTTTCAGACAACAACGCGCTTTTTTGAGGGAATTTTAAATCTTGCAGTGTTAGCGGCAGGATCGGTCTTTTTAATCCGCGGAAAAATTACCGCCGGAGATCTTGTGGCATATCTTCTCTATGTCACCACGCTGATCGCATCTATCCGCACGCTGATTCAGTTTACCGAACAGTTTCAGCGCGGTATGACGGGGATTGAACGTTTTTTGGAAATTATGGATATTGCCCCGGAAATGGAAGATCAGCCGGATGCAAAGGACTTTTCCGAGGGAGATATTGTATTCCATGATGTCAGCTTTCACTATCCGGATCATAATAAAAATGTGCTGACCAGTCTGAATCTTCGGATTCCAAAAGGGAAAAGCGTTGCCTTAGTTGGTCCGTCCGGGAGCGGAAAAACCACGCTTTGTAATCTGATTCCGCGGTTTTATCAGATTTCTTCCGGAACAATCACGATTGGCGGAACGGATATTTACGAAATGTCGCAAAAAGCGCTCCGCTCTCATATCGGTATGGTACAGCAGGATGTCTATTTATTCTCCGGCACAATCCGGGAAAATATTGAATACGGCAAACCGGGGGCAGATTTTTCGGAAATTGTCCGCGCGGCAAAGGACGCAGGTGCAGACGAATTTATCCGGGAGCTGCCGGATGGGTATGATACCTATGTGGGAGAACGCGGGGTAAAGCTGTCCGGCGGACAAAAGCAGAGAATCAGTATTGCACGTGTATTTTTGAAAAATCCGCCGATTCTGATTCTGGACGAGGCAACCTCCGCATTGGATAATGAAAGCGAAAAGCTTGTACAAACTTCTTTGGAACGTCTTTCCCGCGGCAGAACAGTCTTTACCATTGCCCACCGGCTGACCACGATTAAAAATGCCGATACTATTTTAGTTCTGACCCAAAACGGCATCGAGGAACAGGGAACGCATGAGGAATTGCTTGCGAAAAACGGGATTTATGCTGCGCTCTATAAAATGTAGAAAAATTGGATTTTCTATTGTTTTTCCAAAAAAGATATGGTATAATTGTTTTGAATCTTAAAAAACGAGGAATAATGAGGGATAAGGTGTTATGAACACAGCATATATTTATTTACAGCTTTATCGCATGTTTGACCGTGCGACGCCTGCGAAGTCGGATTGCGGCACGCTTTGTGACCGGATTTGCTGCCGCGGCGACGAGGGGGGCATGTATTTATTTCCGGGCGAAAAAAGCGTTTACCGGCTTTTAGATCCGGACTGGATTAAGATTGAACAATCGGATTTTTGCTATTCCTGGAACGGAACGAAAAAGTATCTGCCGATTGCGTTTTGCAACGGAGAATGCGACCGTTATCAACGGCCGCTTGCCTGTCGGATTTTTCCGCTGACGCCGGTTTTGGATGATGAGGGAAAATTGCAGGTCATCGTTGATCCGCGCGCAAAGCCGATGTGTCCTTTGGCGAAGGTGTGGGAATTAGACGACTTTGAACCGCAGTTTATCACAAATGTGGAAAGATCGTTTCGGCTCTTGTTAAAAAACCGGGAATTTTATGCATTTATGCAGGAATACACAAAATACATCAAGGAATTTTGCAAATTTTTTTAATTTAAAGGGTGGAGAGAATGTCAAAAAGAGAAAGAGTAAAAAAAGGAAAGAAACCAAACGGATGGATGATTGCCGGAATTGTCGCAGCAGTGGTTTTGGTGTTCTTTTTTGGAGCAGGGATTCTTTTGCCGAATGACCGGATTGCATCCGGAATTTCAGTGGAGGGAATTGACTTAGGAAAGAAAACCGAGGAGGAGGCAGAAGCTGCATTAGCGAATCTTCCGCTCTCGGCAAAAAGTCTTTCCGTCTCATCCGGCGGCGAGACGCTGGAAATTCAGCCGGAGGAAATCTCTCTTGGAATTGATCCGGTGATGACTGCAAAAAAAGCGTTTGAGATCGGAAAGTCGAAAAATTGGTTCTCTAATTCTGTTACGGCATATAAACTGCTTTTCGGCGGTGAAAAGCTGCATTTTGTGCCGACAGTGGATGAAGAACAGCTGTCCGGAATTTTGTATGCGTTCGGAACAACCTTTAACGGAGAATATACCGAATACCAGATTGAGAAAAAAGATCAGTCTGTCCGTCTGATTCCGGGTGTTCCGGGTCAGAATCCGGACACGAAAAAAGCAATTTCAGAGATTTTGGAAAGTGTGGAGAACGGAGTATATCAAAATATTCCGGTTACACTGGATAAAATCAATCCGCCGGAAGTGAGCGAGGAAGAAATCCGGCAGAAAGTGAATGCAGAGGCGCAGGACGCGTCCTATGAATATCAGGGAAACGAGGTTTCCATCCGGGAGCATGTGGTTGGTATGGAAATTACCGATCCGGAGCTTTCTAAAAAGATTTCGGAGTTTAACCGCGCATCGGAGGTTACCATAGAGGTGAAAACCGTTGCCCCGAAAGTGACAACCGAAACACTCAGGGCAAAGCTTTTTAACACAACGCTTGCAAGCTATGCCACCACGTATTCGACCAAAGCGGCAAACCGGGCAGCAAATGTTGCGCTTGCAGCAAGCAGAATCAACGGAACAGTCATTCCGCCGGGCGAGACTTTTTCCTATAATCATACCATCGGAGATACCACCCTGGAAAACGGATATAAGGTTGCACCAATTTATGAAAACGGCAAAACCTCCGAGGGAGTCGGCGGCGGAATCTGCCAGGTCAGCACCACACTCTATTCTGCTGTTTTGTACGCGGATTTAAAGGTGGTGGAGCGGAGAAATCATTCGCTGACGGTTGCCTATGCACCGAAAGGACAGGACGCTACGGTTTCCTATGGCGCAATTGATTTTCGCTTTCAGAATAATATGAGCTATCCGGTCAAGGTGGTTGCCTCCACAGGCGGAGGCAAGGTGACCGTGTCGATTGTTGGAACAAAGAGAGACGCAGAACGGACGGTCAAAATCACGCATGAGGTGGTGCAGACTACCGAGCCGACCACAAAGGAAACCCCGGATCCGAATCTGCCGGAGGGAACAACCAAGGTAACCTCTGCCGGAAAAGCAGGATATGTGGTGGATACCTATAAAACCGTCACCGAAAACGGTCAGGAGATCAGCTCCGGTAAGATCACGCGGAGTACCTATAAAATGGTACCGACCGAGATTGCAGTCGGCACAAAGGCAAATGAATATGCCGCGCCCAGTCCGGCGCCCACCGATCCGCCGGCAGCAGAAACCGCAGCAGATGCGCAATAAAACAATCATCTATAAAAGAGAGGATTTTTACAAATGATCGAAGAAAGAGAAGCAAGCAAACAATACAAGCAAACCTATTTAGACGGATTAGAAGATTTGATTTCCCGGCGCGAGCAGGCATACGAAAAAAAGCGCGACACCTATATCCGTGACATTTTCAAAAACCCGGAATTTTACCGGAATGAACTTAGGAATATGTTTGGTTATCCGCTCACAGAGAAAAAGCCGCAGACGCTCCCAAAGGTTAAAACAGAGCCGGTTTCGGACGGCGTGGTTCGCATGAGTTTTGAAATTCTGGAAGATGTCTGGATGACAGGACTGTTTTTCCAAAAGGATGAAAAAAAGCGTCCGCTTGTGATTGTACAGCACGGCGGCTTGGGAACACCGGAATTTATTTCTAATTTCTATGGCGATACTGCAAATTATAACCATATGTTAGAGCGCGTTGTGCAGTATGACGTACATGCCTTTGCACCGCAGCTTTTGATCTGGAGCCAGGAGGAATATGAACTTCCGTTTGACCGGCAGGAGATTGACGCACGGCTAAAGCGTGTCGGAAGCTCCATCACCGCAGTTGAAATTTATGGAATCATGCGGATTTTGGATTGGTTTGAGGCACAGGACTATGTGAAGAATTTCGGTATGGTCGGACTTTCTTACGGCGGGTTTTTCACACTCATGACCACAGCGGTTGAGCCGAGAATCCGGTCTGCAATTTCCTGCTCCTATTTTAACGACCGCACAACTATCGGATGGCCGAACTGGACATGGGAGAATGCAGCGGAAAAATTTTTTGACGCAGAAGTTGCCTGCCTTGCCTATCCGCGCCGGCTTTGTATTGAGGTCGGCAACAAAGATGAACTCTTTAAAATTGAATCTGCAAAGAAAGAATGGGAACGGCTGAAAAAGCTTTGCGCCCCGGTCGGCACAGATTGGGTTGACTTTATCGAGTTTGACGGCGACCACGAATTTTGCAAGTCAGATGAGCCGATCAAAAGACTGGTAGACGACCTCATTTAAAATACGAATTTTATTCGTAACCAAAAGGATTGAAAAACCTCCGTATTTCGTGTATGATAGATACAGAAATATTCGGAGGTTTTTTTATGGGTACAATTTATATGGGAATTATTATGGTATTTCGTGTGGTGCAGGCGCTGTTTAACAAGCGCGCCAGCAATCAGGTGCACGGATATACACTGCCGCTGCAATACACGGGCATCCGGCAGTTAATGTCGGCAGCTATGGCGTTGATACTGATTTTGATAGCCGGAAAGGGTTTTTGTTGTGACGGAAAAACGGTTCTCATTTCGGTTCTGTCCGGTTCAATGCTTGCCCTTTCTTCTGTTTGCAGTCTGTTTGCGATGAAAAGCGGAACGATTGCGCTGTCCTCTTTATTCGGAACAGCCGGTCTGCTCGTTCCGACTGTTGCCGGGATCTTTCTCTTTCACATTCCGGTGCAGGGAATGCAGTGGCTTGGTATGCTGATTTTCTTTGTTTCTGCATACCTGATGATTTCCGGATCAAAAAAAGTGTTCGGACGGTTTGATTTGAAAACGTTTCTGCTGCTTTTGGGAGTTTTGTTCGGAGAGGGATTCACCATGCTTGCACAGCAGATGTTTACCTATTATGTGCCGGAGGGCGACGTTTCAGTTTTTTCACTCCTGTCCTTTGGAATTGTCGGTGCAGTGCTCCTGTTGTGTCTGCCGTTGGTATCGAAAAGCAGTCATGAGGAGGTAAAGCCGCTTTCAGGAGCGCTTTGGGGATACGGAATTGCACTTTCCTTAGCTGTTTTTGCGATCAACCAGTTTGCAACCTTAGCTACGGCAATCGTTCCGCCGGTGATCCTCTTTACCGTCATTAACGGCGGCGCAACCATCATTGCCGCCATTGTAGGAAGAATCTGCTTTGGAGAAAAACTGACGCCGCAGAGCGTTTTCGGGATTATACTCGGTATTGGTTCTATGGTGATGATTAAGATATTTAATTAATCTGCATTGACTTTTTCTGTGATTTGGTATACAATAATAGTATCACATAGGAAAGGAAGAAAATACAATATGCCAAAGAGAGAGGACATTCAGAAAATACTGATTATCGGTTCAGGGCCGATCAGAATCGGACAGGCATGCGAATTTGACTATTCAGGCACGCAGGCATGCAAGGCATTAAAAAAATTAGGGTATGAGATCGTTTTAGTCAATTCCAACCCGGCAACCATTATGACCGACCCGGAGACAGCGGACATCACCTATATTGAACCGCTCAACAAGGAACGCTTAGAGCAGATCATTGCAAAGGAACGTCCGGACGCACTGCTCCCGAACTTAGGAGGACAGTCTGGCTTAAATCTTTGCTCGGAGCTTTCTGAAGCTGGCATATTAAAAAAATATAACGTAGAGGTTATCGGTGTTCAGGTGGATGCGATTGAGCGCGGAGAGGATCGCGTGGCATTTAAAAATGCAATGGCAGAGCTGGGCATTGAGATGCCGAGAAGTAACGTTGCCTACAGTGTGGACGAGGCAGTCCGGATTGCCGGAAAGCTTGGTTATCCGGTGGTGATCCGCCCGGCATATACCATGGGCGGCGCAGGCGGCGGTCTGGTTTATAATGTGGAAGAATTGAGAACTGTTGTTTCACGCGGTTTGCAGGCAAGTCTGGTGGGACAGGTGTTGGTTGAGGAATCAATTTTAGGTTGGGAAGAATTAGAACTTGAGGTGGTTCGTGATTCTGAGAATAACATGATCACCGTTTGCTTTATCGAAAATATTGATCCTCTGGGTGTACATACCGGTGATTCTTTTTGTGCTGCTCCGATGCTGACTATTTCGGAGGAACTGCAAAAGCGTTTGCAGGATTACGCCTACCGGATTGTAGAAAGCATTGAGGTGATCGGCGGAACAAATGTGCAGTTTGCGCACGATCCGGTCACTGACCGCGTGGTTGTGATTGAGATTAACCCCCGGACTTCGCGTTCCTCCGCGCTTGCATCCAAAGCAACCGGATTCCCGATTGCACTGGTTTCTGCAATGCTTGCAGCCGGCTTAACGCTAAAGGATCTCCCCTGCGGAAAATACGGAACACTGGATCGCTATGTGCCGGACGGCGACTATGTTGTAATTAAGTTTGCGCGCTGGGCATTTGAAAAATTCCGCGGCGTCCGGGACGAGCTTGGAACGCAGATGAAAGCGGTCGGCGAGGTGATGAGCATTGGAAAAACCTACAAGGAGGCTTTCCAGAAAGCAATCCGAAGCTTAGAAAACGGCAGAATGGGGTTAGGGTTTGTCAAGGACTTTTATGAAAAGTCCAAAGAGAATCTGCTCCGTATGCTTGCAACGCCGAGCAGTGAGCGGCATTTCCAGATGTATGCAGCGCTGAAAAAGGGAGCAAGTGTAGAAGAAATTCATGAGATCACCAAGGTAAAGACCTGGTTTATTGAACAGATGCAGGAGCTGGTTGAGGAAGAAAACCGCCTGCAAAAATATAACGGAAGAATCCCCTCCGACGCTGTGATGAGAAAGGCAAAAGAGGACGGTTTCTCCGACGCGTATTTAGCAAAGCTTTTCCATCTTTCTGAGGAAGAAGTGCGCGAGGCAAGAATTGATATGGGCATCACCCAAGGCTGGGAGGCGGTGCATGTCAGCGGAACAGAGCATGAGGCTTACTATTATTCCACCTATCACAACCAGGAGATCCCATCGGTTTCCGACCGGAAAAAGGTGATGATCTTAGGCGGCGGCCCGAACCGAATCGGACAGGGAATCGAGTTTGACTATTGCTGTGTTCATGCGGCTTTTGCACTCCGGAAAATGGGCTATGAAACCATTATCGTAAACTGCAATCCGGAAACAGTTTCCACTGATTATGACACCTCGGATAAGCTCTATTTTGAGCCGCTGACGGTGGAGGATGTTTTGAGCATTTACCGTGCGGAAAATCCGATTGGTGTGATTGCGCAGTTCGGCGGTCAGACGCCTTTGAATATTGCAAGAACGCTTTCAGAAAACGGCGTCCGGATTTTAGGAACCTCGCCGGATGTGATTGACTTTGCAGAGGATCGGGATTTGTTCCGGAACAAGATGGAGGAAATGGGAATCCCAATGCCGGAATCCGGGATGGCAGTAGATGTTGAGGAGGCGCTCGCAGTTGCGGACGGAATCGGCTATCCGCTGATGGTTCGCCCGTCCTATGTGCTGGGCGGACGCGGCATGATGGTGGTAAAAAATGAGTTGGAATTAGAGGAATATATGCGCGGTGCAGAGGGCGTTACCAAAGACCGTCCGATTCTGATTGACCGGTTTTTGAATCATGCGATGGAATGTGAGGCAGACGCAATCTGTGACGGAGAGCATGCCTTTGTTCCGGCTGTGATGGAGCATATTGAGCCTGCCGGCGTCCATTCCGGAGATTCGGCTTGTATTCTGCCGTCTAAGAATATCTCAGAAAAAAATGTTGCTCTGATTTGTGAATATACCAAACGGATTGCCGAGGAATTGGGCGTTTGCGGCTTAATGAACATTCAGTATGCGATTGAAAAGGACGTGGTTTATGTCTTAGAGGCAAATCCGCGTGCATCCAGAACTGTTCCGCTGGTTTCCAAGGTGTGCGATGTGAATATGGTACAGATCGCAACCCGCGTGGTGATGGGTGATCTTGAGCCGGGTGCGCTTTCTGAAATGAAACAGCCGCAGATTCCGTATTATGGCGTGAAAGAGGCGGTATTCCCGTGGAATATGTTCCCGGAATGCGATCCGGTATTAGGACCGGAACTGCGTTCCACCGGCGAGGTGCTGGGATTGGCAGAAACGGTCGGCGAGGCGTTCTATAAGGCACAGGAGGGAGCAGGCGGCAGTCTGCCGTTATCCGGAAATGTCTTTATCAGTGTCAATCATAATGACCGAAAGGAAACCGTACCGATTGCACAAACCTTTGTGGATGCAGGGTTTACTCTCTATGCAACGCGCGGCACCTGTCGGACATTAGACGAGGCAGGAATCCCGGCATACTATGCAAAAAAACTGCACGAGGGACGTCCGAATATCTTGGACGAGATTACCAACGGAAAAATTCAGCTGATTTATAACACCCCGGAGGGTAAATCAATTGAGGGCGAGGACGACAGCTATATCCGGAAAGCGGCAATTAAAAACCGGATTCCCTATCAGACAACACCCTCCGCAGCGGCAGCGGCAGCAAGCGGCTTAAAGGAAGTGCTTTCCAAGGGAGCTTCCGAGGTGAAGTCGCTGCAAGAGAGACACCGGGAGATTCAGAAATGAAAAAGCTTTGGAACAGGCTGTCGCTAAGATCAAAAATTCTTACCGGAACGCTGCTTTTGCTGTTTTTATCCTTTGCGCTGATTTGGGGAGGACAGCTTTTGTTTTTCAATCACTATTATGTATACGTGATTAAAAATCACGTTTCAGATGCCATGGAGCAGCTTGCCGCAGATTATGCGGACTGGAACAATGACGGGGAGATCAATGCCGGAATCGTTTCTTATTCAAACGATTCCGGCGCATACCTGATGATTTTAGGAGAAAACGGAGAAATTCTGCATCTGGTTTCCTATGAAATGACCGTCCGGGCAGAGGACGGAGAAGCTTATCGCTTTGCTCTGGATAATGCGGTACATTCAAACACATTAGAGCGAATGAACCTGAAAAAGGGATCGATGGTTACGGTAGAATTTCGGGGCGGGCGCGGACATGGAAATTTCTATATTCCAAATCTGATTCAATCCGGAAACGAAATTTGGAACGGCTATGGAGATTTTCCGGCTATGCCGCCGCCAAGAGAGGATTCCGAGTACCGTGCAGAAAAAATCAACGGTGAAATTATTTCAATCAGCATTCCAGATAAGGTTGGTTATCATGCCACGGTGCAGCGGAGCGAGACATTCCGGGCGGCAATGAACTGGATGTATCAGGAGCATACGGTGGGAGAAAGCTATCGCTATGTGGATAACGAAACCGGAAATCACTATCTGATCTGCTCTTATCCTTTAACAAAGGACGGACAGGAGGAAACCATTCTTGCAATTTCTCCGCTGCGTGCAGTGGTGGAGGCAACCTCGGTTGTCCGGAGCATGGTTGGAATTTGGAGTATTGTTTCGGTGCTTGTAGCATGCTTTTTAGCGCTTGTTCTTTCGCGTACAATTGCAAAGCCAATCCGAAGAATGTCCGCTGTCACGAAAAAAATGCGCAATCTGGACTTTTCCGAACAGTGCGAAGAATACGGACAGGATGAGATCGGATGCCTTGCAAGGGATATTAACGATATGTCCGATCAGCTGGAAAAAACGATCGGACAATTGCGGACGGCAAATCAAAAGCTGGTTGCAGATATTGAGCATGAGAGGCTTTTGGAGCAGCAGAGAAAGGAATTTGTTGCGAATGCGTCGCATGAACTAAAAACACCGCTTGCCATTATCCGTGCCTATACCGAAGCAATTATGGACGGCATTTCCGCGGAAAAACAGGAACGGTATTTTGGGGTCATTATTGAGGAAACGCGCCGGATGGACGCGTTGGTGTTAGACATGTTGGAAAATGCAAAACTGGAATCTGGCGCGCTTTTGATGGAACTAAAACCCGGCAGTCTTTCCGAGCTGGCAGAAAAAACGCTCGAACGCATGAGAGCAGCCTTTGACCAGGCGGAGATTCTTCTGATCACCGAGCTGATGCCGGATGACGGAGGGTATCTGATGGATAAACAGCATCTGGATCAGGTGATCACAAATTTCCTTTCCAATGCCCTGCATCATACCAAACCGGGAGGAACAATACGCGTTTCTGTAAAGGATGGATGCTTTACAGTGGAAAACAGCGGTGCGAAAATTGCCGAGGAGGAATTAGAACGCGTATGGGAACGGTTCTATAAAGCGGATAAATCCCGCAACCGATCCTCCGGCGGAACAGGCTTGGGACTTGCCATTTCTAAAAACATTCTCAGTCAGCACGGCGCAGAATACGGTGTTCAAAATACCGAAACCGGTGTGAAATTCTGGTTTCAACTCCGACATGAATCAAAATAACAAAAGTGGAAAGAAATTTGCTTTACAGATTTCTTTCCTTTTTTTTGTACATGTTTTGATGGGATTCCGGCATACTAAGAAAAGAAGATTGATAGAAAGTGACAATCCCTCAGTCAGTTTCACTGACAGCTCCCTTTGCTCAAGGGAGCCTTTGGTAAATGCAACTCTTTTATGTTATTGGCTTACATCAATACTAATTTCAACGAGAGTCTTTTTAATTTGTGCAGGCTAATAGGCTCCCTTGAGCAAAGGGAGCTGTCTGCAAAGCAGACTGAGGGATTGTCACCTACAAAAAGGAGTCGAAAAAGTATGTCAGAAATGTTTTGTTTTCAATGCCAGCAGACCGCCGGCAACAAAGGATGTGTAAAAACCGGTGTATGCGGCAAGCAACCGGACACTGCCAATTTACAGGATGAATTAGTGACGGAATTAATTCGCCTTGCAGAAACGGCAAAAAATCAGCATACCGAGGAGGCAGACCGTCTGTTGCCGGACGGATTGTTTATCACGCTTACCAACGTCAATTTTGACAACGCAGCTATTCAAAAATTCATTGACCGGGTAAAGAAAGAGCGGAGAAGCTTAGGAGGTGCAGATGATTCCGAGGTTATTTCCCTGTTTGATGGGGAAACGGATATTGTATCTCTGCGGTCGAGCTTGCTTTTCGGACTGAAAGGAATGGGCGCATATGCACATCATGCGATGCGGCTTGGTCATTTTGATGACGAGGTGACCGGATGGTTTTACAGGGGACTTTGTGAAATCAACCGTCCGCACAGCGTGGAGGAATGGCTTTCTCTTTTGATGGAATTCGGCAAGGTCAATTTCCGCTGCATGGAGCTTTTAGATCAGGCGAATACCGATGCATTCGGAAACCCGACCCCAAAGCGCGTCCAAACAGACATTAAAAAAGGGCCGTTTATTGTGGTGTCCGGACATGATTTGGAGGATCTGCATGAACTTTTGGAGCAGACAAGGGATGCCGGAATCAATATCTATACGCATAGCGAAATGCTCCCGGCACACGGCTATCCAAAGCTTACGGCATTTCCGCAGCTTGCCGGCAATTTCGGCACGGCATGGCAGAGCCAGCAGAAAGAATTTGACAATATTCCCGCGCCGGTGCTGTTTACAACAAATTGTCTCATGCCGCCGCGGAAAAGCTATGCCGACCGGATTTTTACCACATCGGTAGTCGGTTATGACGGCATGGTGCATATTAAGGAAGATCAGAACGGGAAAAAGGATTTTTCGCCATTAATCAAAAAGGCAAAGGAATTGGGCGGCTATGAAAACGACCGGAGCATGAGCGGCATTAACGGCGGACACATTCTCACCACTGGATTTGCACATGACGCGGTGTTATCCAATGCCGGGAAAATCATTGAGCTGATCAAGGCAGGGAAAGTCAAACATATCTTTTTGGTCGGCGGCTGTGACGGCGCGCATCCGGGCAGAAATTACTACACGGAATTTGTGAAGCAGACGCCGATGGATTCGCTCGTTTTAACGCTTGCCTGCGGAAAATACCGCTTTAACGATCTGGATTTAGGCGACATAGACGGATTTCCCCGGATTCTGGATATGGGACAGTGTAATGATGCATACAGCGCGATCAAGGTTGCACTAGCATTAGCAGACGCGTTCGGCTGTACCGTAAACGATCTGCCGCTTACCCTGGTGCTTTCCTGGTATGAGCAGAAAGCGGTTTGCATTCTTTTAACGCTGCTTGCCTTAGGTGTCAGGAATATGTATCTCGGACCGACCATGCCGGCATTCTTCTCCGAGACAGTTTCCAAGGTTTTAACCGACACCTTCGGACTTCTGCCCACCACCGCACCGGAACAGGATTTAGACGCCATTCTGCATCGCGGTTAAAAAATACTTGACATCCCTGCGGATTCTCTATATAATAGGGAATATAAGGAGGGAATTGTATGAAAATACAGCTTTTAGGAACAGGTGCAGCAGATTGGGGAAGAGAATTCAAAGGAACACCGGGTTATCGACGTTTTTCGTCCTGTATCGTGAATGACGATCTGCTGATTGATCCCGGTCCGCATATTTTTGATTATACCGAAAACGTATTTGACCGTGCAGAACAAATTTTAATGACGCATTCCCATAGTGATCATCTTTCGCCGGACACGCTTAGAGTTTTGGGAAAACGCAGAGAAAGAACGCTTTTTGGCGAAAAAAACGGATTATCAATCGCAAACAACATTCCGGGAATCAGACTTTCTGCCCTACCGCTTTTTCAGGAGGTTGTGATTGGAGCATACCGTGTCTGCGCATTGCCTGCAAACCACGGAACAGAGATTCCGGAGGAACAAGCGGTGCATTATACCGTCAGTGACGGAAAAAAGAAAATTTTTTATGGCTGCGACGGTGCATGGCTTCGGATGGACACGTGGTATTATTTACAGAACCAGAAATTTGATCTGATCATCTTAGACGGAACACTGGGAGATGCACCGGGGGACTACCGGATTTTTGAGCATAATAATCTGCCGATGGTGGAATTAATGAGTCAAACTATGCGAAAAACCGGTATTCTGCTTCCGGAGGGCAGGATTATGATCTCTCATCTGGCGCGTGAAACACACGGCACGCAGGAAGAAGTGGAAGAACGGCTCAAAAAAAGCAATATCGGCGTTTGCTATGACGGTGAAATCATTTCGCTTTCCTAAACGGCGGGATTAAAAAGGCACAGAACGGTTCAGGGGATTCATGCAATTTTAAATGCTGCACCCGGACGTTCTGTGCTTTTTTTGATGTTCCCGATTTTTCTGTGCAGACTACTTTACTTTTTCTGCGAAAAATGGTATACTAAGAGTATCAATTTCTTGACAGGAGGGATCGGATTTGTTCGTGAATTTTATCGGCGGCGGTGTCGGGAGCGGAAAAACGCGGTTTTGCGCGGATTTAATGCGCCGCACGCTTGAAAAAAATCCGAGAGATC
The DNA here is from genome assembly GCA_934462945.1 of uncultured Clostridia bacterium. Lineage (GTDB taxonomy): Bacteria > Bacillota > Clostridia > UBA1381 > UBA1381 > RQCD01. Next base: position 17,762 of record CAKSJF010000001.1, read on the forward strand.
GGTGCATTATGCTTGTGCCGGATCAGCTTTCGTATACGGCAGAAAAAACAATTTCAGAGCTGTTAGGCGGAACAGGTCCGAACGGTGCGGAGGTTATGACGCTTTCGCGCTTTATTTCCCGTGTGCTGAATCCAGACCCAAACCGTTATTTAACTCCATCCGGAAAACAAATGCTGATTTATGAGGCGGCGGCAGAGCAGGAAAAAAAGGAACACCGCATTTTTAACGGCTGTCTGTTCCGGGAGGGTTTTTTAGAAAAGCTTTCCGAACTGATGGTAGAAATGAGCCGCTATTGTATCACACCGGAGATTTTGACAGAGCAGGCAGAAAAAGTAAAAAGTGGCATGCTCCAGGAAAAGCTTTTCGCGCTTTCGGATATTCAGAAAAGCTATCAGCTTCTTTTAGACGACCGTTTTTTAGACAGTGCGGACGATCTTCTGCGTCTGGCAGAAAAAATCTCCTCAGAGGAGCTGCTTTCCCATACGCACATCTGGTTTGACGATTTTTCGGATTTTTCGCCGGCACATTATGCGGTACTCCGTGCCATGATGAAGCATGCCGCGTCGGTACATATCACTCTTTGTATGCCGAGAGATGCCGGAGAGGACAGCATTTTCTGCCCGGTGGTAAAAACATATCATAAACTGATGCATATTACAGAGGAGGAGGGCGTGCGCGTTTTCCGGCAATGGACGGATTCAGACAACAGACGCCTGCAATCGGATACGCTCCGGTTGCTTCAAAAGCATTGGGGAGAGGATTTTTCAGAAAAAAAACCAGTGGACGCCATTTCGCTTTATCAGGCACGCGACCGATACGGCGAGGTGGAGTGGCTTTCTAAAAAAATTCTCTCAGACATTCAAAACGGACTGCGCTATCGGGATATCCGCGTGATCTGCGGCGAGGAGGAAAGCTATCATCATATCATAGAGGCTGTTTTTTCTGACTATCGGATTCCGTATTTCAGCGACCGGAAAATCCCGGTCACCGAGCATCCGATTGTCGTTACGGCATTGTCTGTTTTTGAAATACAAAAGGCAAACTGGAGCTATGAATCGGTTTTTGCCTATCTTCGCTGCGGTTTTCTTTATACCAGGGAGGATGGCGAAATCAAGCCTTTTTTACAGGATGATCTCGATCAGCTTGAAAATTATGTTCTCCGCTATGGAATCCGAGGGAAAAAAGCGTGGTGTTCACAATGGGAACAGGAAAATACCGGTGTGTTTGACAGTGTTTTAGGAACGCAGGAATCCGGGGAGGATATGGAGTATATAAACCGTATTCGCCGCATGGTGACAGAACCGCTGATGGAATTTTATGATGCAGTCAAAGGCAGAACCACCGTCCGGCAGGCGGCAGAGGCACTTTATGAATTTTTCTGCCGGATTCATTTGTATGAGGGTCTGCAAAAAGAAGTTGCACGGTTTGAAGAGCAGGGATTTTTAAATGAGGCAGAACAATTCCAAAAAATCTGGAATCTGCTCCTCTCTGTGATGGATCAGGCAGTGGTGACCTCCGGAGAACGGAAAAAATCTGATTTTCCGGCAATTCTCCGGGCAGGACTTTCCGCAGAAACCATCTCCATTATCCCCTCCGGAATCGACCGGGTCACGATCGGAGCAATGAGCAGAAACAGTTTTCCACCGGTTCGGAAAACCTATTTTTTGGGTTGCTTGGAGGGATGCATTCCACATCAGGCGGAGGGCAACGGAATCCTGACAGATCCGGATCGGATCGCGTTAGAGGAGAGTTTGTCAGAGGACGGCAGAGAGCTTGCAAAGGATAGCCGGACGCAGATGACGGGAGAAGAATGGAAGCTGTACCGCGCAATTTTCTCATCCTCCGATGCAGTATGCTTTTCCTGGCCGGCATTGGATTCTGAGGGGAACGCATGCCGGGCAGCAGTTTTTTTGGAGGAGCTTTTAGAGCATTTTCCGAATATGTTGACAGAAAACCATTTAGAGGATGAAAAAAGTACGGAATTTTATTCGGAAAAGCATGCATTTTCCGCTATGATGCGGCAGCTGGGAAATCCCGATCCGGCATACCGCGGCGCATGGAATGAATTTTATCAGGAGTGCAGAAATAATCCGGCATGGCAGGAACGGTTGGAGCTGTTCTCCTGGGCACGTGCCTATAAAAGCGTGCAGCCAAAGCTTTTGAAGGAGGAGGCGGCGCGGCTGTACTGCGATCATCACCGCTATAGTGTAAGCAAGCTTTCGGTGTTCCGCTCGTGTCCGTTTTCCTATTACATCAAGCACGGACTAAAAGCAGAGGAGCGCGAAATCCGGCAGATACATAAATTTGATTTGGGACGGCTTCTCCACTGGGCGGTCTGCCGTTATTGTGAGGAGGTTTCCGGGGGAGAAAAGCAGCTTTCAAAAATTCGGGAGCGTTGGTGCGCTCTGACCGGGGAAAAGAGCAGGGAGCTTGTGCATACAATTATGCAGGAGATTGAGGAGCGCGTTTTGCGCGATCTGCACCGAGATCGGGAAAAGGTGGCATATTTATTAGAGCGGATGGAAAAGACGATTCTCCGTTCCGCAGAAATGATCCGCCTTAGCATGGTTCGGGGCGAATATGCCGCTGTGGCACTGGAATTGGAGTTTAAAATAGAAATTGAATGGAAAGGAAAGCATGTCGGCTTAAACGGAACAATTGACCGTGTGGACTTAGATGAAAAGCCGGAGGAGGAAAGCGCATGTCTGCGCATTGTGGACTACAAATCCGGCAGTAAGGATTTTAGTATTGTTTCCATATCCAATCAGATGGATATGCAGCTGGTGCTATATGCGATTGCAGCACTGTCACTCTATCAAAGCGGTGTGATTCCGGGAAATGGCTATCAGCCGGAAATTTCCGGGATTCTCTATCATAAACTCCGGGATGACTTGGTAGAATGCAAGCCGGAGCAGCTTTCGGAGGTGGACGCGATTGCAAGACGGAGTCTCAGAATGGACGGGTTGATTGTTTTAGAGGATACAGAGGATGCCGCCAGTGAGGCTTTAGAAATGGATCACACGCTTTTAGATGCGGATGAGAGTGAGTTTTTAAAGCTGGGTCTAAAAAAGGATAAGCAGGGAATCAATCAAAGGTCGTCCAAGGTGACTACCAAATCCCGGTTTGCGCTATTGATGGATTATGTCAAAAAATCTGTGATTGATATGGACGAAAAAATTTTTGACGGCGATATCCGGATCTGTCCGGGAGTGCAGGGAGCACAGTCTCCGTGCAGTTATTGCAGCTATCGGGAAATCTGTCTTTACGACAAGTCGCTCGACGGTCAGGACAAGCTGATCAGTGATGAGGATGAGGCGTGGAACAGAATTGAGGAGATCGGAAAGGAGGGAGAAGTATGACAAAACGCAGATGGACACCGGCACAGGAGGAGGCAATCTATACAAAATGGATTAACGGAGACAAAAGCAGCAATATTTTAGTGAATGCCGCGGCAGGCTCTGGAAAAACAGCAGTATTGGTTGAGCGGATTATTGAAAAGCTTTCGGAAAATGAACGCGATCCGCACACCACAGATGTTGACCGGCTTTTGGTGGTAACCTTTACAAATGCCGCGGCGGCAGAAATGAAAGAAAGGGTTGCAAAGGCATTAACCGGAAAGCTCCGGGCAGCGCAAAGCACAGGAGATTTTGCAGCGGCAAACCGTTTTAAAAATCAGCTATCCCTCCTGCGGACTGCCGATATAACCACGATTGACGCATTCTGCATGAAGCTTTTGAAAAATTATTTTCATCTTTTAAAAATTGATCCGAATTTTAAAATTGTAGGACAGGAAAAAGGGCTTTTAGAGGATGAGGCGATGGAGGAGCTGTTTGAGGAATGCTACAGTGCGCAGAATGAAAGCTTTTTACTGCTTGCAAGACTGTATTCTGAAAGCCGGGACGACCGTGCGCTTGCGCAGATTATTTTAGAGGTTTACAATTTTTTGCAGTCTCTCCCAAACCCGGAGGAATGGCTTTTAGAAAAAACAAACGCGTTTTTGGAAAATCCATGGGGCGGCTATCTGCTGGAGCAAAAAAATAAATTGGTACGGCAGGCGAAAGCATCTCTGGAGCATGCGCTTTCCGAAATGTACCGGTACACCCTCGGAAAAGCGCCCGATACGGATTTTGACGCATTTTTAGCCGCCTATCCGGACGAAGAGGAAAACGAGGTCTATCTTGCCTGGGGAACATATTATCATGCCATAGTATCAGAATACGGTACAGCATGCAGGCTTTTGGATGCGGATTGGGATGAAAGCTTTCAATTATTTTCAGAGCTGTCTTTTCCAGCGCTCAATAAACGGCCGCTTTTTCAGGATAAATCAAGGACAGTCAAGGATGCAGAGGAAAAAGCAGTTGTGAAAGCATACCGCGACGCAGCAAAGGAGGCGTTTTTAAAGGCATCCGGTTTGATTTCCGGCACGAGGGAGGAGGAATCCTGTCAGCTTTCGGAACGGGTCTATCCGGCGGCATGTGCGCTTTCGGAGTTGGTTTTGGGATTTTCAAAAAAATATGCCGAAAAAAAGGCGGAAAAAAACCTTTTGGAGTTTTCCGATATTGAGCATCTATGCTTAAAGCTTTTGTCGGAGCATGAGGAGGTGCGGGAAGAACTTCAGGCAAAATATGATGAAGTATTAATGGATGAGTACCAGGATACAAATGCTTTGCAGGAGTCCATTTTCCGTGCCGTTTCGCGCGGAGATAATTTCTTTATGGTGGGGGATATGAAGCAGAGTATTTATCAGTTCCGAAATAGTGACCCAACCATTTTTAAAGAAAAATGCGATACCTATCTGCCTGTTTCGGGAGCGGAAAACCGGAAAATTACGCTGTCTGCTAATTTCCGGAGCAGAATTGAGGTTTTGGACAGCGTGAACGCGGTTTTTTCGCGGATGATGTCGGAAGAAGTCGGCGATCTGGTGTATGATGAGGAGCATTGGCTCAATCTCGGAAATACCACCTATCAGCAGAAAAATGAAAGCGGCTATCAGTCGGAATGCTATGTCTTAGAGAGTCGACCGTCCGATTCAGAGGATGAGGAAAGCCTTGATAAGGTAGAATTAGAGGCGCGGTTTATCGCAGGAAAAATCCGTGCCTTAAAGGACAGCGGCTATCTGGTGCGCGCAGGAGAGGAATACCGCCCGATCGAAAACCGGGATATTACGATTCTGATGTCCTCGCATAAGGCGGCAGCTGAAATCTATACGGCAGAGCTTTCGCGTTTCGGAATCAGCTGCTATGCGGAAACCGGGGGATATTTTGAAAAAAATGAAGTGCGGATGGTGTTGTCGCTGATTAAAATTCTGCAAAATCCGCGTCAGGATATTCCGCTTTTGGGGGTACTTCGCTCGCCGATCGGACGTTTTTCCGATCATGAATTAACCGAAATCCGAACCCATGCGCCGGGCAGTATCTTTGACGCGGCGTTTTCCTATAGCAAGGAGGAAAACGAGCTTGCAAAGCGGCTTTCGGATTTTTTAGACCGGCTTGCACGCTGGCGCGGATATGCGCATTATATGACCTGCGACCGGCTTTTATGGACGCTTTATGAGGAAACCGGAATCTATAGCTTTGCCGGCGCGTTGATTAAGGGAGAGGAGGCGCAGGCAAATCTGCGGCTGTTATTTGAACGTGCCAAAGCATATGAAGCCTCCGGCTACCGGGGTCTGTTTCATTTTATCCGCTATATGGAGCGGCTTTCAGAGCGTGAGGAAAACATCAACAGCGCTAAAATGGTTGGAGAAGAACACGACGTGGTGCGTATTATGACAATTCATAAAAGCAAAGGTCTGGAATTTCCGGTGGTGTTCTTAGCTGGCTGCGGAAAGCATTTCCGGAATGATCCTGCAAAAATTCCGATGCACCGGAGGCTTGGCTTAGGCTTAGAGGAAATCAATTTTGAAAAAAGCTACCGCATGCCGACAGCGGCAAAAAAAGCAATCACGCTTGAAAACCGCCGGGAACAGCTATCCGAGGAGGCGCGAAAGCTTTATGTAGCGCTGACGCGTGCCAAGGAAAAGCTGATTGTGACCGGAGTGGTCAATGATAAGGGCGGTGCAGAGGCTTTAGAGAAACGCTGGAAAGCTTTCCTTTCGGGTGAAAATTCTGTTATGAGTCCGTCCGCGGCGGCAAGTGCGAGAAACTTTTTTGATTGGCTTTGCCCGGCGGCAATGGTTTCGGAGGAATGGCATTATGAGTCTGTACCGTATGACGCAAAGCTTCCGGCGGAGGAAACAAAGCATGAAACCAGGCAGGAGAAAAAGGAAAAAATCCGGATTTCGGATTTTTGCTATCCGTATGCCGACAGTGTGTATCTGCCAACGAAAGTCAGCGTTACTGAATTAAAAAGATTGAACCAGCCGTCCCAGGCGGCGCAAATGGCGGCAATGCCGGCATTTTTAGCAGGAGATAAGAAACTCCGGGGCGCGGCGGCAGGAACGGCGCTGCATACGGCAATGCAGAAAATTGTTCCAAAGCCGGACATGGACGAAACCTGGATTTTGTCCGAGCTTGCCAGACTCTGCGGAGAACATATACTGACCGATGCGGAAAAAGAAAGCGTTCCGGTGGATGCAATTTTGCAGTTTTACCGGGGAACACTTGGTGCGCGGATGCTCACAGCAGAAAAGGTATATCGTGAGCAGGCATTTGAACTGCTCCTCCCGGCAAAGGAGCTTTATCCGGAGGAAACATCGGAGGAAGAAATTTTGTTGCAGGGTGTGATCGACTGTTATTTTGAAGAACCGGACGGCATTGTTCTGATTGATTATAAATCAGATTACTATACCGATTCTGCGGAAATGAAAGAAAAATATGCCGTGCAGCTTAGCTGGTACAAGCGCGTGTTAGAACGGATTTTAAAAAAGCCGGTTAAGGAATGTTATTTATATTTATTTTATCGTCATAAGGAACTATTGGTGGAAGTATGAAAAGAAGTAAAAAAGAGATCTTAGAGCTGTTTCTTTGCTTTTTAAAGATCGGTGCGTTTACATTCGGCGGCGGCTATGCCATGCTGCCGATGATCCGGCGCGAGCTTGCGGAAAAGAAACAGTGGATTACAGAGGAAGAAATTTTAGAAATTACGGCAATTGCAGAGGCAACGCCCGGACCGATTGCGGTGAATGCTGCCACGTTTGTAGGATACCGGACGGCAGGCTTTTGGGGTGCGTTTTGTGCCACCTGCGGCGTTGTCCTGCCGGCATTTCTGATTATTTCAGCCATTTCCGGAGTTCTTCAGGTATATCAGGAAAACCGGATTGTTGCATATGCTTTTTATGGCATTCGCGCCGGGGTATTAGCGTTAATTCTGCATGCGCTCTGGTCAATGGCAAAGGAGTGCCCCAAAGGGATTCTCTCCTATCTGCTTGCCGGAGTGGCATTTTTGGGAACGGCGGTTTTTGGAATCAGCAGTATTGCTGTGATTCTGTTCTGTGCCGCGGTGGGGTTAGGTTCTTCGTTTTGGACAGAGAGGAGAAGTCGATGATTTACCTGACGCTTTTTTACACCTTTTTTAAAATCGGACTTTTTACCTTTGGCGGCGGCTATGCCATGCTGCCGCTGATTCAGGAGGAAATTGTCCGGCACGGCTGGATGACGGTGCAGGATTTAGTGAATTTTATTGCTGTCAGCGAAAGCACACCCGGACCGTTTGCCATTAATATCTCCACCTATGTCGGATCGGAAACGGCAGGATTTTTCGGGGGTCTTTGTGCTACACTGGGCGTGGTGCTGCCGTCCTTTGTGATTATTTTTGCCGTTGCGGGATGCTATCAGAAATTCTGTAAAAGCCGGATTGTCCGCGGCTGTATGTCCGGGTTAAAGCCGGCAGTGTTAGGGTTGATTGGCGCGGCTGTGATCTCCACCGGAAAAACTGTTTTCTTTCCGGAGAAGATCGCATTCGGAACAGATTTTTTCCTTTCCCTTGTCATTTTTCTGATGATGCTTGCCTGCACCGTTCGGCGGATGCATCCGATTTTGATTGTGGTGTTTTCTGCCTGTCTGGGGATTGCAGCAGGGGTTCTGTTTGGTCTTTAAATCAGATCAGAACCCAGCCGGGCAGCCATTTTAAGAAATGGCGCACATACGCCGGATTGACCGGGATGCCGGTCAGAACCGGATAAAACGCACAAAACAGGAGCAGGACAGCTGCGGTGTAAAATAGCAGCGTCCTTTTTTTAATGCAGAGACGCTTTGCAGAAAGTCCGATCATCAGCACAACAAAGGGAACGGACGGGAAGTAGTGGTAGATAAAGGTTGTCCTCTCTACCGCAATCCAGGGCGCATACTGTGCCGCATAGGCAATCAGCAGAAATGCTGCCGCTTTGTCCTTTTTCCAGATGGCAAGATAGATGCAATAAACAGCCGCCGGAATCCCGAGCCACCAGACTGCCGGGTTCCCGAACGCACTGATTCCGCCCTTTGTTCCGTCGGCAAAGCTTTGCGAATAGTACCAGATCGGACGAAGCATCAGCGGCCAGGAGAACCAGGGTGAGGAATAGGCATGTGTGCTGGATACCACGGTTTTTGAATGGTAGGTGAACATGTCGGTCTGGTTTTTTAGAATCCCCAAAATCCCCTCATGATTTGCTGCAAGGTAGGGAAGATAGGCAAGCGCATAGATAAGCGCTGGTATCACAATAAAGAATCCCACGCATGCACCGGCTGTCCGGAAGAAATTCCGGAAAAAGGGCAGCTCTGGATTCTGGCGGTATTCTGCATACCGCTGGTGCATAGCAAGAAAGAACAGTACCCCAAGTCCCACTGTGGCATATACACCCTGCCACTTGCAGGCGATGGAAAGCCCGGTTACAATACCGCACCAGAAAAGCGGTTTTAAAGTTTTTTTGAATGGCATATCGTAAAAGCTTTTGGTGCAGTACAGATACATCAGGTAGGTTTGCAGCAAAATGAAGAAGGTTACAAAGCAATCGATGGTGGAAATCCGGGTCTGCACATAGTGCATAAAATCAAAGGCAAACCACAGAGTACAGAGTGTACACCGCCAGGTCTTTTTTAAAATTGCTTTGGAGAACAGATAAAACACCGGAATCATCAGAATCCCAAACAGCACTCCGGCAAACCGCCATCCGAACGGATTCATGCCAAACGTCCGGATGCCCAGGGAAATAAAGAATTTTCCAAGCGGCGGATGCGTCCATTCATAGACAGGCAGCTTGTGAATAAATTCGTATGCAGTTCTGGCATGATAGATTTCATCAAAATAAGTGCTGTTCTGATAGGTACGCTGCGGCACAGTCAGCTCCTGCTCGTCGGTTAATTCAGACGGTACAGAGGAGATAGCAAGCAGGTTTCCATCCGAAAAAATACCGATTTCCCGGATGGGTACGTCCTTATCCAGGACAGAAATCTCTATGCTTTGTACCAAAAAGTCCTCGTCAATCGCAATATCCTCCCAGCAAAACACCGATAAATCCTCAGCAGAAACCGTTTTTGTCTCTCCGTTTTCTCCGGAAAGCGTCAGCTGTAAATTTCCCTTATCAGACGGCTTTTCACCCGGAAAAATGTGTACGGATGAAATTTTCTGCGGAACAGAAAGGGTGATTTTTGCCGGATTTTCGGGTGCAATCACAGCGCCGGTCTGCGGTGCATAGCGGTCGCCGAGATTGGATAGAGCAATGGCGGAATAGAGCAGGGTAATCACTGTCATGGAAATCCAGTCGGCTCGGAGAAACGTTGGTTTTTTTTTGCTTTTTTGCAGAGCAACCGTTTTTTTACGGATTGGTGCGGTAGGGTAAAAGGCGGTCAGAATCAGATACACAAACAGCAGCAGATTTAAAACCGAGGCAAAAAGCACTGCCGGAGTATGATAGTATTTGTTCGGATCAGCCTGGTAGAAAAGGAGCGTATATGCCGCATTAAAAAACTGCGATGCGCTCACTGCCGCATAAAGCCGGTAGAATCTGCGTTTTCCGCTTACAAGATACGCGCCAAGGAAAAAGAGAATTGCCGGAAATGCATAGCGGTCGTGCATTTTGACCGACAGCAGATAAACTGAAAAATATAAAAATCCGCCTACGAAAAAGAAGTTGGATTTTGCCTTTCTGCGTGATAGCAGAAAGAATGAGAGAATTGTAATCAGAATAATCAATAAGTATCCGAATAACTTTCCAAACGGAGTCAGATCAACCCAGTTCTGCCCTAATGCCGCCCAGAGATTAAAGGCATTCACGCTGAAATACGGATAGGAGGAAAGTGTGTTCTGATATTGCAAAAGCACCTCCGAAAATCCAAACGGGAGCGATAAAAGTATCAAAAGCAGAAGTGCAGAAATTCCAAAGCTGGTATGTTTTTTGAAGTCCTTTTCCAAAACAGCATACCGGTAATAGCCATAGAGCATCACCGGTGTCAGAATAAGCGCCTGCGGCTTGAGCAGTACTGCAATGGCAAAGACCAGGTAGGATGCCGGATTTTTTTGCAAAAGTAAAACTACTGATAGAAACAGTGCAAGCGTTAAAACAGAATCCACCTGTCCCCAAAGAGAGGAATTGAGGACAACCGCCGGGTTTAAGAGATAGCATGCGGCAAGGAAAAATGCCGGACGCTTTTTTCCTCCAAGTTGGAAAATCAGGAGCGCGGAAAAAAGATCCGCCAGAATTGCCGGAAGCTTGATAAGCACACGAAAAAGCGGCTCGGATGCCGGAAGAATGCTTTTTAAAAATCCGATCACCCAGAGAATATACATATATCCCGGCGGATAGTCGGTAAATGCGTCAGATCGGTAAAAGGCAGAAAATCCACCGCGAAACACCATATCCGACCATGCTGAAAAACAATTAAAATCTGATTCATACCCGCGCGATACCGCGGCAAGAACCACTTTCAGGAGCATTCCGGATAAAAACACTCCATAGATCATTTTTTTGGATAATTCCTTTTGTGTGTGCAGGGATGGAACCACGCTCAGTCCGTAGGCAAGGATCACTGCGGATGCAAATATTAAAAAAATCATAATCATTTCCTCTTTTAACAGCTTTTTCTCTTTTCCTATTTATTATACTAAAAAAAATGTTTTTTTTCAATCATTTTTTGAATAAAAAAAGAAAAACGGGGTATATATAGAGTAGGAGAAAACTTCTCCAATACATTATAATACAAAGGGTGATGTTTTATGAAGTTTAACTTGATCGGCAGAAGAATCACAGTCACAGACAAGATGACAGAGCATATTGAGAAAAAGCTCGGAAAGCTGGATAAGTATTTCCAGGAAGAACCGGAGATGCGTGTTGTTTTGGGAACTATCAAGGATCAGGAATATATTGAAGCAACGCTCTATGTTGGCGGTATGATCTACCGCGCAGAGGTAACAGACAGCGATGTTTTCACAGCAACCGACCGGATTATCGATATTATTGAGCGGCAGGTGCGCCGGAATAAAACGAGACTGGAAAAGCAGATTAAGCGCGACGCAGTGGCAAACCGTCAGCTTATTTCCGGCGAGGAATACCGGGATGGCGAGGACACGTCAGAATTCCGGATTATCAAGCGGAAACGTTTCCAGGTAAAGCCGATGGACGCAGAGGAGGCAGTCCTGCAAATGAACCTTTTGGGACACAGTTTCTTTGTATTCCGGAATAAGGATACCGATGAGATGAATGTGGTGTATAAGAGAAAGGACGGCAACTACGCGATTATTGAATCGATTGAATAAGCTTTTGACCCGGCATGTTTCGTGCCGGGTTGACTTTTTTTATCGCATATGTTATACTAAAGAAAATAGAAGAAATGGTGGGAAGAAACATGACAACAATGATTTTTGTCCGGCACGGACAAAGCCTGGGCAATTTGCAAAAAAAATTTTTAGGACATACCGATCTGGATTTGTCGGAATTGGGTTATCAGCAGGCAGAGTGTGCAGGAGCGTACATCGCAGAGCATTATGTGGTTGATAAAATTTATGCAAGCGATTTAATTCGTGCCTATCACACAGCCGAGGCGGCGGCAAAGCGTTTGCAGCTGCCGATTATCAAAGAACCAAAGCTTCGGGAAATCTATGCCGGAGACTGGGAGAAAAAGACCTTTACCGAGCTTGAGGCGGAGTATCCAACGGAGTATCAAGCCTGGCTTTCGGATATTGGAAATGCAAAATGCACAAACGGAGAGACGGTAAAAGAACTGCAAAAGCGTGTTCTTCCGTGTGTTGAAAAAATTGCAAAGGAAGATGACGGAAAAACTGTCCTGATTGCGACCCATGCCACGGTTTTGCGTGTTTTGGAATGTGCATGGCGCGGAAAAACACTTGATGAAATGAAACATTTCCCTTGGGTGCGGAATGCATCTGTCAGCGTTGTCACTTATGAGAACGGAAAGTGGACAATTCAGAAAATCGGAGACGATTCCTTTTTAAAAGAACTGGCAAGCGGACTTCCTGCAAATGTGTAGAAAATAACCCCGGTGCAATAAAAAGCTGCACCGGGGATAGTTGTTTTTACAGGTTTTCTACGTTTTTTAAGATTTCTGCTGCTAACATGTCGTAAAGCTCCGGCAGGGGATGGATGCCGTCCGGGGAAAGCAGATCGCGGTGTGCGTCTACAATTGAGTAAAAATCAATGACCGGAACGCCGTAGGTTTCTGCTAATTCCAACGCAACCTTGTTCCGGGAGATTACGCGCTCGTTTTCGTCCTCTTTTCTTAATGCGGTGGTTAAAATGAGAAAAAGCTTTGAATCCGGATAGGATTTCTGCAAATGTGCAATCATATTTCCGTAAGCTGCTTTATATTCTGTTTCGTCCTTTAAATGCCAGCCGTGCAGACCGTTGTTTAAAAGAATTGCCGCTGGTGTGGACGGCAGCTGCTGATAGAAAAGATCTACCGCCGGGATTAAGTATGGATTGTCAATACTTTTTGAACTGCCGAAACCGTCAAAAAAGATTGTTTCGCCTGATTTTGCAGTTGCAACCTGTCTTGTTCCGCAGGAAATCGAATCCCCGATCCAGAAAACACGCTTGCTCTTTGTGTCGTTTGCGTGGTCGATCCAGGTATTGTCCCATTCGTAGGTTTCGTATGCCTCTGATAATGCGCCCTTGTTTTCATAAGTAAAATTGCTCATGGTATTCCTCCGTTTGTTTTTTCCTTAGTATATCATAACTTTTTTCAAAAGTCAATGAAGAAATGTATCAATTTTATGTAGAAATTATCCTTTCTCATAGAAAATTAATGCTTGCAATTCCGGTAAATTTATGATATAATTAATAGGATAGGAAAAACTTTGCCCATATAGAGACGGGGCAGAGATTGGAAATTAGGAGGGACCCCTCAGATGGCGAAAAAAACAAAGGAAAAGGCGTTTGACATGTCGATTCTGGATCACCAGAAAATTGTTGGTGTGGAATTGGATTCCGAAATGAAAACCGCCTATATTAATTATGCCATGAGCGTTATCGTAAGCCGCGCTCTGCCGGACGTGCGTGACGGTTTAAAGCCGGTTCAGCGGCGTATTTTGTACGATATGTTCCTGGAAAATTTATTTTATGAAAATGATTTCAGAAAATCGGCAACAACGGTTGGTTCTGTGCTCGGACGTTTTCATCCGCACGGCGACAGCTCGGTGTACGATGCGATGGTTCGTATGGCGCAGGACTTTTCTCTGCGTTATCCGTTAGTACTTGGTAAGGGTAACTTTGGTTCGGTAGACGGAGATCCCCCTGCTGCTTACCGTTACACCGAGGCAAAAATGGCAAAGATGTCGGCTGAAATGCTGTCGGATATTAAAAAGAACACGGTTGACTTTGTTCCGAACTATGATGATAAGCACCAGGAGCCGGACGTTTTGCCGTCCCGTTTCCCAAACCTTCTGGTGAACGGTTCAACCGGTATTGCGGTTGGTATGGCAACGAATATTCCGCCGCATAATCTGCGTGAGGTAATTGACGGTATTATTGCAACGATTGAAGATCCGGAAATCACAATCGAAGAACTTATGAACTATATCAAAGGTCCGGATTTCCCGACTGGCGGTATCATTATGGGCAGAAGCGGAATCCGCCAGGCATACACCACCGGGCGCGGCAGAATCTATGTCCGTGCAAAGGCAGAAATTGAGGAAGAAGAAAACAGAATTGTTGTGACCGAACTTCCGTATCAGGTGAATAAGGCAAGACTGGCAAAGTATATTAACGAATTGGTGCGCGACGGAAAAATCGACGGAATCACCTCTACACGGGATGAATCCGACACAAACATGCGCCTGATTATTAATTTAAAGCGCGATGCAAACGCACATGTTGTTTTAAATAACCTGTACAAGTTTACGCAAATGCAGGAAACGTTTGGTATCATTATGCTGGCGCTGGTAGACAAGCAGCCAAAGATTCTGAATCTGCGTGAAATGATTGATTATTATATTGCGCATCAGGAGGACGTGATTGTCCGCCGGACGAAGTTTGATTTAAAGGAAAACGAAGATCATGCACATCTGTTAGAGGGTTACCGGATTGCGATTGACAATATTGATGAAGTCATTGAACTGATCCGTTCCTCCAAAACGATTCCTGAGGCAAAGGAAGCATTAATGGCGCGCTTTACGCTTTCTGAAGTGCAGGCAACAGCCATTGTGCAGATGCAGTTGGGACGTCTTTCCGGCATGGAGCGCGATAAGATTGAGGCAGATTACCAGGAGACGATGGAAAAAATCAAGTCTCTGCGCGAGATCCTGGCGGATGAAAAGCTTGTTTTGAAGATTGTCAGGGAAGATCTGGAGCGAATTCGGGATAAATACGGAGATGACCGACGGACAGAAATCAGTATGGTCAGCACAGAATTAGATATTGACGATCTGATTGATGAGGAAGAAATTGTTGTCACCATGACGCATAACGGCTATATCAAGCGTGTGCCGGTGGATACCTACAAATCCCAGCGGCGCGGCGGACGCGGCATTGCCGGCATGGCAACCCGTGAGGAGGACTTTGTGGAACAGCTTCTGACCACCTCCACGCATGATAAGCTCCTGTTCTTCACAACGCGCGGCGTGGTATATCAGCTAAAAGGCTATCAGATTCCGGAGGCAGGCAGACAGGCAAAGGGAACAGCTGTTGTAAACCTCCTGCCGCTTGAGAGCGGTGAAAAGGTTACCGCTATGATTCCGGTTTCTGAATTTGTAGAGGATCAGTATTTAACCTTTGTTACAAAGAACGGTACAATTAAGAAAACTGATCTGATGGATTATTCCAGAATCCGCACCGGAGGCTTGCGTGCAATTGAACTGTTGGCAGAGGATGAACTTATCCAGGTGCTCTTAACAGACGGTGATGCAAAAATTATGATCGCATCGCACGGCGGTATGGCAATCTGCTTTAACGAGCAGGATGTCCGCCCAATGGGCAGAACTGCACGCGGTGTGCGCGGAATCCGTTTAAAAGAGGACGATTATGTAATCGGTGCATGTATCGTGGAGGAGGGCGCAAAGCTCTTAGCAGTTACTGAAAACGGTTACGGTAAAAAGACAGAATTTTCAGAATATAAGGTTCAGACCCGCGGCGGTCAGGGAATTTACACCTACCGGATTACCGAGAAAACCGGTCAGCTTGCCGGACTGTGTGCCGTTACCGACACGGACGATTTAATGCTCATCACCTCGGACGGTGTTGTGATCCGGATGGATTCCACAGAAATCAGCACCTACGGACGTCAGACACAGGGTGTACGCATTATGCGGCTTGCAGACGGTGTAAAGGTAGTCAGCATGACCAAAACCGATCATGAGGAAGAAACAGAGGAGACAGAAGAACCGGATGGAACTCCTAACGAAGAATAGAAAGGAAGAAAAATCATGAAAAAATTTCTTACAATTTTAATGTCAGTGATGATTTTAGCGGCTGTTTGCGTTGGATGCGGCAGCCAGGATCAAAAGAAAGAAGAACCGAGCGCGTCTCCGAGCGCAAGCGCAGAAACAAAGGGTGACGATGCAAGCGCACCGGCAGAGGATTTATATGCAGAGACTATCCATTTCACCATTGAAATGGAGGATGGCGGTGTGATGAAGGGTGAGCTTTATCCGAAACTTGCGCCGGCAACGGTAGATAATTTTGTGAAGTTAGCCAAGGAAGGTTTCTACGACGGTCTGATTTTCCACCGCGTTATTCCGGGATTCATGATCCAGGGCGGCGGCTATGACAAGGATATGAAAGAAAAGCCGGCAGATTCCATTAAGGGTGAATTTAAGTCCAACGGCTTTACTAATGAGCTGAAGCACACACGCGGCGTCATCTCTATGGCAAGAACGAACGATCCGGACAGTGCGTCGAGTCAGTTCTTTATTATGCATGCAGACGCTCCGCATTTGGACGGAGAATACGCAGCATTCGGAAAAATTACCGAGGGATTGGATATTATTGACGAAATTGCAGAAACCGAAACTGCTACAAACGATATCCCGGTCAACCCGCAGGTGATCAAATCCATTACCATTCAGGACTAATTGCAGAAAGGAACAGAATATGAACATTACCATTACGATGAGAGACGGCGGTGTGATGAAAGGGGAGCTTTATCCGGAAATTGCACCGATTACGGTAGAAAATTTTTTAAAGCTTTGTGAGGACAATTTCTTCTCCGGTCTGATTTTCCACCGTGTGATTGCCGGATTTATGATCCAGGGCGGCGGCTATGATGAAAACGGACAGCATAAGGAGGCGGATGCCATTAAGGGCGAATTTGATGCAAACGGCGTTCCGAATCCGTTAAAGCATACCCGGGGAGTACTGTCGATGGCGAGAACCTCTTTCCCGAACAGTGCGTCGAGCCAGTTCTTTATTATGCATCAGGACGCGCCGCATTTAGACGGACAGTATGCTGCGTTTGGTAAAATTACAGAGGGATTAGATGTGGTTGACCGCATTGCAGAAACTCCGACCAATTTTTCTGATGAGCCGATTGAACCGCAGATTATCGAATCTATTCTTGTAGAGGAATAACAAATAGCCGGAGTAAACCTTATTTACTCCGGCGTTTTGTGTATAAATCATGAATTTTTCTCAAAATTTCTTGACGGAGATTCGGAATAGTGGTATAATATGCATGTTATTGTCGAAATATAAGAAATGTTTTTGAATATCGGAATGAGGGAAAAAATTTGAAAAGAGCAAGACCAAAAAAATCTGTGTTTCAGAAAAAAATGCCTGAAACAGAGATTCAGACGGATCGGGAAGAAACGGCTGCGGAAGATTTAGAGGAAACGAAAAGTCTGGATTTGCAGGGAATTGACCAAGGACAGGAAACTGCAAGCTTTGAAATACCGCATGCGGCAGAGACAGAACAATCGGAAGAACAGGAGACAGAGCTGTCAGAAGCGGAGGATACACAAAAGCCAGAGGAAGAACACCGGGTAACACTGGAGGAAAAGCTGGAACAAAAGCAGGCACAGAAAAAGAAAAAGCACAGACAAAAGCTTTTGATTTTAGCGGCAAGCCTGGCAACACTGCTTTTAACCTTTGTAGTTGTAATGGGAATGAGCGGATTTTTCCAGGACAGCTCTGCTGATGACGAGGAAATCACAGAGGAGCAGGTTGAGCCGGTGGATAAATCGACCGGAAAAATCAATATTCTGATTCTGGGTGTGGATAAGGATGGATTAAGAACCGATACAATGATCGTTGCAAGCTATGATTTGGATGCGGAAAAGGTGAATTTGCTGTCCATTCCGCGTGATACGAGAATGTATGTCGGGAGCAGATATCAGAAAATTAATGCCGCTCATGCAATCACGCAAAGCGGAAAAATTAAAGGACCGCAGGGGTCAATTGAGGCGGTTACACGCTTAACGGCAATCCCAATTAATTACTATGTGGAGTTTAGCTTTGACGCGTTTAAAAAGGCAATTGACGCTCTGGGCGGAATTGATTTTTATGTTCCGCGCGATATGAATTATGAAGATCCTGTGCAGGATTTGTACATTCATTTAAAAGAGGGTCAGCAGCATTTAGATGGCGATAAGGCAGAGCAGTTAGTACGTTTCCGCCGGTATCCGGAGGGGGATATTGCCCGTGTCCGGATGCAGCAGGAATTTTTAAAGGCAGTTGCGGAGCAAAAGTTAAACAGCAGCATTATCACAAAGCTGCCGGATCTGTTCACTGTTTTAAAGGATGAAATTGATACAAATTTCACACTTTTGGATATGACCAAATATGGTGCAAATCTGATGGATTTAAAGGCAGAAAATGTGACCATGTATCAGCTCCCGGGTGCATTCGGCGGTGCAGAATATGATGCGTCCTATTGGATTGCCGACATGCCGGAGGTGAGAACACTGGTGCAGGATGTGTTTGGTTATGACGCAGAAAAAGCGACCAACGGCCCTCCGGGAACAAAAGGTGAGGAGACAAAGACCAAGGCGACTGCAAAAGCAACCAGCAAGGCTACCAGTCAGCCGGAAAAGACGAAAACTCCGTCAAAAACCGCAAAGCCGAGCAATACACCGGAAAGCACGCATCATACAAAAGAAACCGTAAAGCCGAGCCATAGCGCAACGCCGGCAGCAAGCCACAAGGCAACGCAAACTCCAACCGAAGCTCCGGCAAAAACCGCCGAGCCAACCAAAGCGCCGACACCAAAGCCGACTGAAACCCCGGCAAAAACGGAAGAACCAGAGAAAACACCCCGTCCGGCACGTCCGACTGCAAAGCCGACCCAAGCGCCGGAGGAGGAATAAAGAGGAGATTATATGAAACGAGCAAGATCGAAGAAACGGTCATCCGATAAGGTGATTCCGATTCATGCAAATGTGAAAAAAGCAAAGAAACCGAAGAAAAAGAGAAAGGCATGGAAAAAGATCGCAGCAGTGCTGGTGATTGTTGTGGCAGTCATCTTTATTGGTTTGGGATTTCAATTTGGAGGAGATAATGCGCTCCTGCCGGTTGATACCTCAACCGGAAAAATGAACGTGCTTTTGATGGGCGTAGATAAAGAGGGACTTCGGACGGATGCGGTGATGCTTGCATCCTATGATTTTGACACCGAGTCAGTCAAGCTTTTATCCCTGCCGCGTGATACGAAATTCTATGTCACTAATAAAAAGAAATACCGGAAACTGACCGAAATTCATGCGCTTAGCAACGGTAAGGGCGATATTGTAGGACCACTTGGAACAATTGAGGCTGTGACCGCGATCACCTCCATTCCGATTCATTATTATGTGGAATTCAGCTTTGACGCGATTGACCATATCATGGATATTTTAGGTCCGGTCACGTTTGACGTTCCGGATATTGAGGGAAACGGTCAGGGTATGAACTATGACGACCCGGCACAGGATCTGCATATCCATCTAAAACCGGGGGTACAGGAGCTATCCGGTAACCAGGTGCAGCAATTCCTGCGCTACCGCAAGAGCAATAAGGGAACGGTTGACGGCAGTGACATCAGCCGTGTAGGACGTCAGCAGGAATTTGTCAAGGCATTGATTGATCAAAAGGTCAATATGGCTTTAATTATTAAAGCCGGTGACATTTTCTCTGAAATCAAAAAGGAGATTAAAACGAATTTCTCCGGCGGCGAGGTGGCGCGCTATGCAACCCATCTTCTAAAGCTTGATCCGCAGAATATCCAAACCTTCCAGCTGCCGGGCGCAGATAAGCATGAAAAAGCTTGGTATTTTGTCTGTGATTTAGATGAGGCAAAGACGCTGATTGAAACTGAATTTGGTTATGATGCGTCTGGAATCACCAATAAGGTGGAAATTACCGGAAAAGCCGTTAATCCAAAGGCAGTAAAAAAAGCAGAAAAAACAGAAGATACAAGTGAGCCGACTGAAAAGGCAACCGCAAAGCCGTCGAAAACACAATCGCCGCAGGATACAGAAGAGCCGGCGGCAACGAAAAAACCTGCCAAGACCGAAACACCGGAAAAGACGGCAAAGCCGGCAGAGGAGGAAACGCCGAAGCCGACCAAAAAGGCAACACCCGAGCCGACAGAAGAACCGGCGGCGGATGATGAACCGGAAATCGACAGCGAGCCGGATGATGATGTCATTGTGATTGACGAATAAAGATTTTTGAACCAATGGGTGTACAAAGCATTTTTTGTGATGCTTTGAACCTCCTTTTTGTTAGGAGGAATGAATGTGAAAAGCTTATCAGCAGTACAAAACGATCATTTAGAGGCAATCTACCGTTTGACCAGTCTGACTGAATATGTGCGTCTGACCGATCTTGCCCGGACGCTCTCTCTTTCCAAACCGAGTGTTTACCGGGCTGTGAATGCGCTGAAAAAGGATGGCTATGTAAAGCATGAGCCATACGGTGCAATCGGTCTGACCGAGGAGGGAAAGAAACTGGGCGGCAGCATTTATGAGAGAAAACGCGTGGTAAAGCGATTTTTAAACGAGGTTTTAAAACTGCCGGAAACAACAGCAGAACAGGAGGCATCCCAGCTTTTAGCGGTCATGAGCGAGGAAGTATATGCCAGCATGGAACGCTATTTCCTTTTGCGGAAATCGGAAAATAAACGGTTTCTGTCGGGGGAGCTGATCGGCACATTAAGATAGGGGATGTCAAAAAAAGCACAGACTGTTCGGCACTCTTTTTTTACATCCCCTCCGGTTAAAGAATTTGATTATTTACAAAAAGAACATCTCCGCGATCGTGCAGTTCCAGTGGAATGCTGCTTTCAAAGCAGTTGTTCAGAATTTTGATACCGGTATGGTAATAGGGTGCTTTGGGTGTCGGTGTGAACCCCTCCGGAATCACACGGATATTTGCCCGTTCGCCCAAAAACTGACAATTTGCTATTGTCAGATCGCGGATCGGATCTGATTCAAACCAATAATTAGCATCCCCGGTTAAAAGAATGGGGAGGGATAACTGACACTGATCAACAACAACCTTTTCTCTTGATTGCAGGCGCAGGTGTGAATTTGCCTTTCCAAAGCGTGTGTTGCGGATTTCAATTTCTGCGTTGGTGGAAAGATTTTCGATCAGGTCGCCGGGGGCGAATACTCCGGCGCGGTCTAATGTGAGCGCTATATGCCATCTGTCGGAAATTTTCCGGTCAATGATACGATAACGTCCATGCTCCTCCATGGATGTTCCGCGCAAGACGGCAATTTCATCTCCAATTCCGAAAATATCAGAATCTGCCGGGAAGATATGGCTTTGCTTTGCACGGACTGCATAGACGGTGTTACATTCTGTGCGCTCCACCTGATAAAAATTGGAATGGATATTTAAAGCGTCATCTATTGTCCCCTCAAAAATACTGTCCGAAATGCTGATCTTTCCCTTGCAGGAAACAAAATGAATCCCGTCTGCGGCATTTGTGATGATCCCGTGGGAAAGCTGATCATAAGTAAGGCGTATATTCCGGAGCGTGATATTTCTTGTATATAAGGCGAGAAACCCCATACCGCCGCCGTTTAAAATCCGATAATTTTGAATCTCTATATTTTCCGAATGAAACATAGCGACGCTGGATAAGCTGCGATGTTCGTGCCCGATCACAATGGTGTGATTTTCATTCCAATGCTCCGGAAAATCTCCGCAAAAAATGAAATCCTCTCCCTCTTGGCGGACGCGCACATGCAAAATATCAGACGCGGGGGGTGTTTCTTGCTCTACAATTTCCTCTCCGAGATAGACTACGGCCAAGCCTGCTCCCTCACGGGTATCCTTTTCAAATGCCTGAATAAAAATTGTTCCGTCAGTATGAATCGATGTGTTTTCCCAGGTTTTAGAATAGGGAATAAAGTATCCGTTTTCTGCGCGGCATGGAAATTTCTCTTTTGCATGCGCCCGGATTTCTCTGCCGCTGCGGCTGATGATATCAAGCTCGGTATAGAGGGAACGGTCGTATTCTACCGTTACATTTTTGATGGTGATATTGCTGCAATTGTCTATGATAAACGGCTGAATTTTTCCGTGCATTGTGATGATTGCTCCGCCAAAATCCAGAGTCACATCATGTAGATTCTTTAAGTAAAAGGCACAGGGGAGCTGATTGATTTTTCCTGTATCACCGGTTACAGCAAGATATTTTTTTTCAGTGACCGGAATTGTCTGATCTAATGTAATATTGCGTTTTTCCGGATCAAACTGATATACAGTATGATTTTGAAAATTTGTTTTAGTAGAAAATAGTTGATTCATTTTATTGATTCCTTTCTAACGTTATTAACGCTGTTCCAAGCGTGGGCAGTTCGTCAAGCAGAAAAGCAGTGTAACCGTCTGCATTCTTTTTCCCGCGGATGGTTTCAGTTTTTAGAATACTGCTGCCGCAGGAGATCGTTGCACAGATTGTTTCTGCATCTGTTTTGATCGACAGCTCAACATTTTTTGCAGACTCTGTTGCAAAATTTGCGGCAAAATACGCATTTCCTCTGACCCAAACCGACACGCGGTGAAAAGAGGAAACATATGCAGGGAGCGTATTTTTGGAAAGCCACCGGAGTGTGTTTTTTGTATGAATGTTTCTGGGCAGACTAAAGCACCATTGGAAAGGAGAAATCCCATCCACAGCAATTCTTCCGCCGAGTTTGTTTTCAAAAATACCGGCGCTCATACCCCGAACATGTTCTGAAAGGTCACGGTTTTCTGCGGTATATTCTGCTTTTTCGTCTGTTTTTTCAATTGTATAAGTCTCCCGGATGCTCCAGACAAAGCCTTGGCGGATATTTCTTCTGTGTCTGCCGGGCATATTCAGCGGATGCTCCAATTCCTGTTCTAAGGTGTCTTTCGTAAAGACCCCAGTGGTCTGAAAGCCGGTATATTCGCCAAAGCCGCGGTTATTTAAAACATCCAGAGCGTTTGCATCGAGCAAAACACCTTTTGAAAGACATTCCATCAATGCTTTCTCCGGAATATGCAAAGCCGTATTCTGATCCATGAAAAATACCTGCATATGCTCCGGGTCACAGGCATACGGTATTCCGATCAGGTGTAAATCCTGTGCCTGCGGCAGGGACTGAAAAAAATTCCACTTTTGTTCAGCCGGATAGGCAGCGCTTGTCTGATCCCACCAAAAACCTGCGCCGGAGAGCGGCTGCGTTCCAAAGGCAGAGGTCAGAAGTGTGCTATAAGAACGGGCGTTTTCAGCCATTTCAAAGAATTTCTCATGCTCTTCTCCGATCATTTCCTCCTTGGAGAGTACGTTATATGCCGTTCCGGTACAGCCTGCCGCCTGATAAATAAAGGATTCAAACACAGTAAAGGACGGAGATTTTTTCAGGCTTTGATAAGGAAAATTCTCAATTTCCGATTCAATCCTGTTTGCAAATGCCGGGAGATCGCGAATCTGCATAGAAATGCGGTTTGCTTTATCCAGCACGTCTGTGATGTGAAAATCGGTGTAGACACCGCCGCCGGGACGCCAGTAGATTTCAGGCGTTTCTTTTGCAGCAAGCATTTCTGCCCAATGCGCACAGTCCAGTCCGTCTGTTCCTGACATGTGCGTCATAGCGCCCAGGGTGATTTTTGGGTCAATTTCGTGCACAGCAGTCTCCACATGATGATAAACCTCGCCGATTCTCTGTGCGTTATATTGAATCCATGCCGTGCGCAGTTTTGTCCGGGTTTCGGTATCCGTACTATTGAATTGTTCATAAAGCTGTTTACGCGTAAGAATCTTAAATTCAGGATACTGCTTGAAAAAACGCTTGACACATCAATCACAGGCACAGGCAAGAGAGCTGATATCATCATCAATATAGATCACATCCGGATGCAGCCGGGCATAAATCCGGTATTGCTCCTGATAATACTGTATATTTTTCTTGCTTGACGGACAAAGTTTTCCGTCAATCCTGTCTCCCTCCATTGTAACATAAGGTTTGAATGCTCTCATATCGGGATCAACATCCTCGGAAAAGAATCCAATCGTTGTTAAAACATTGATTCCGGCAAGCATCTGCTTTGATTTCACCATATCCAGGTAAGGTTTTAATATATTTGCCTGTTTCTGATGATAGGAAAGCGACTTCACAGAATGTGTAAACTGTGAAAAAAAGAAAACCTCATCAAATGCCTTTTGGTAACAGTCAAGATTTTTTTCAAGATCTTCAACATTGGCAGAGTTGATTCTCAATGCTGATGTATATCTGGTATGCATCATACCACCTCCTCATGCTTAGTTTAGCATGCTTCAGTCCTTTAGTAAATATAAAATACTTGCTTATATTTATAAAATTATTGCTTTATTGATGATTTTGTGATAAAATGATCGCAAGAATCGAAAAAAGGAGAAGCTGTCATGGATATTGGCTTTTTAAACTATGCTGAGCATTGTTCGGAGGATATTTATTTTCTGCATTATGGAATCAAGCAGTGCAAGCCTGCGGAATTGTGTCCTCCAATGATCCGGAACATGTATTATCTGCATTATGTGATTAAGGGAGAGGGAACATTTTCTGATGGAATAAAAACATATCCGATCCGAAAGGGGGATTTGTTTGCGATCTATCCGGATGATGTGGTGTCCTATTGGGCAGATTCTGAAAATCCTTGGTATTTTTGCTGGATTGGCTTTGATGGAATAAAATCGGCGGAGTATTATCATAAAATCGGAATCAGCCGTGAACAGCCGGTGCGCCGGGTGGATGGAAGAAAATTTTTTCATACGGTAATGCAATGCTATTTGTATACAAAAAATCATACCGAGGTTTCCCAACTAAGACTGACGGGTTATTTATATGAGGCATTGGCTGATTTGGAAGGCGAGCCGGAAATGAAGATTACTTCGCATCGTGCAGTTTCTACGGCAATTCAGTATATGCGTTACCAATACGATCAGAAAATTTTTGCATCCGATGCGGCACGCTATGTCAATCTTGAATACAGCTATTTTTACCGTCTTTTCAAAAAAGAAACCGGAATCACCCCGGAGCGTTACCTCATCAATATCCGGATAGAGGCGGCGAAAAAGTTGATTCAAAAGGGTGTTCCCTTTAAAGAAATTCCGCAGATGATCGGGATTGGAAACGTATATCAGTTTTCCAAATGGTTTCAAAAGTATGCTGGCATGCTCCCGTCGGAATATCGAAAAATAAAATAATTTTTATTTTCTAATCTTTCTTTAATCTTTCACCGCTACAATATAGGTAAAGGAGTTGAGAAAGATGGCAATTGAAGTATTTAACCGATACGAACACAAGTACCTCTTAGACCGGAAATCATTTTTAAAAGCGCAGGAGATTATGTCGTTCCACATGAAATCCGATCCCTATAATATCAATGGCAAGCCATACACCATTGCAAATATCTATTATGACACATCGGACGATTATCTGATCCGAAGTTCTTTAGAAAAACCGGCATACAAAGAAAAGCTCCGGCTTCGCGCCTATGGCGTGCCGGGGATGGATACCAAGGTGTTTTTAGAGATCAAGAAAAAATATAATGGGATTGTGAACAAAAGGCGGAGCGTATTAAAGCTTTCCGAAGCATACCGGTTTACCGAAACCGGCATCCTGCCAAGGTATCAGGATTACATGAATCCCCAGGTATTATCGGAGCTTTCCTATTTTCTGAAATTTTATCAGCCAGTTCCAAAGCTATACCTTGCCTATGACCGGATTGCATATTTTGAGGAGGGAAACCCGGATCTCCGGATTTCCTTTGATCAAAACATCCGTTCCCGGCGGTTTGGTGTGGCGCTGGAGCTGGGAGATTACGGCGAGCCGCTGTTTGATCAGAATACCTATTTGATGGAAATTAAAACGTCCCTTGCAAAGCCGCTCTGGCTCTGTAAAATGTTAGACGAACTGAATCTTTCAAGGGTGAGCATTTCCAAATACGGAACGGAATATGCGCGGTATGTAAGTGAAAATCAAAGCAGAATGGCAGTGTAGGAGGAATGGAAAATGAATGAATTATTTAACACAATTTTAACCAATGTTTCAGCGGATATTACCGTTGGAACAGCATTGATCACGATGGTTTGCGCACTGCTTTTTGGCGGAGCGATTGCCTTTACTTATCAGAAAACACAGGAGGAGGCAGTCTATCAGAGAAGTCTGGCAATCACGCTTTTCATGCTCCCGGTCATTCTTTCGGTGATTATCCTGTTTGTCGGGAGCAATGTGGCAAGAGCATTTTCCCTTGCCGGAACACTTTCGATCATCCGATTCCGCAGTAACCCCGGAGATGCTAAGGATATTGGCTATATTTTCTTTGATATTGCCGCCGGACTAGCCTGCGGAGTAGGACTTTACGGCTATGGCATTCTGTTTGTTCTGCTGCTTTGCGCGGTCATGTTTGTTCTGGAGAAGTCGGGGGCATTTTTACCGAAATCTGTCCGGAAAATTTTAAAAATCACCATCCCGGAAAACCTCAATTATGAGGGTGCATTTAATGATATTTTGGAACGCTATACCGACGACTGCACGCTGTCGCAGATTAAAACCACCGATTTAGGATCGCTTTTTCTGCTTTCCTACAATGTTTCGGTCAAGCCGGGCGCAAACGAACAGGAATTTATCAACGAATTAAGAACACGCAACGGAAATCTGACCATTCAGCTATCCGAGGCGGCAAAAATAATCAAGTGAGGTGTTTTTTATGAAACGTATTTTATCTATGCTGATGACGTTTTTTATCATCTTTTCGATTCTTTCCTGCACACTTCATGCAGAGGAAAAGGAAAGATATCAGGAAATTTTCCACAAGGATCAGGTGATTGACGTATCGATTGAAATGGACGAAACCGATCTTCAGGACATGCGGAATTATCCGCAGAATGAGGAATACCATGCCGCCGATGTGACGGTGGACGGAATCACAGTAGAGAATGCCGGCATCCGGACAAAAGGCAATATGACGCTGAATTCTGTGGCAAATTCCGATTCCGAACGCTATAGCTACCGGATCAAGTTTAATAAGTATGTCAAGGGAAATAAGCTTTTAGGTTTGGATGAGCTTTGCTTAAACAATGGCTATTCTGATGCCTCTTATATGCGGGAATATCTGCACTATGAAATTTTGAGATCACTTGGCATGAATGTGCCGGAGACAGTATTTTGCAGAGTATACTTAAATGGGGAATATGCAGGCTTGTATCTTGCTGTAGAGGGCTTAGACAGCACCTTTTTAAAGGATAATTTCGGCGAGAACTACAAGGACGGCAATTTCTATAAAATGGACGAGGGCGCAACCCTGGAATACCGGGAAAACGGAGATTACAGCTATGCGGATTTAAAGTCCGGAAGCGATGAGAATTTAGAAAGCTTTGCGGAATTTGTGAAAGCCTTAAATGACGTTCCGACCGGAGAAAAGGGCGAACTTGAAAGTATTCTGGATGTGGACAGCGCGTTAAAGTATATTGCCTCCAACACGGTTTTATGCAACTATGACAGCTACAACGGAAACCGCCATCATAATTATTATCTCTATGAAAATGCCGACGGAAAATTTACCGTTGTTCCCTGGGATTTTAACATGTCCTTTGGCGGC
Organism: uncultured Clostridia bacterium; assembly: GCA_934462945.1. GTDB lineage: Bacteria > Bacillota > Clostridia > UBA1381 > UBA1381 > RQCD01. Next base: position 45,153 of record CAKSJF010000001.1, read on the forward strand.
TTTAACGGCGATAATTCCGAGGTTGGAATTGATGAACCGTATATCTCCGGCAGTCTGGAAACACTGCCCTTAATGAACAAGCTGCTTTCCGTACCGGAATACAAAGAAAAATACTATGGGTATATCAAAGAAATCATGACGCTTTTGGAAAATTTTTTAGACCGTGTGAGTGAGTTAAAAGCCGTGCTTGCACCTTATGTCAAGGAAGATACCACAGCATTTTATTCCTATGATGAATTTGATCAGGCAACTACGGCAAATGGAAAGTCCTCCGTGATTGACTGTGTGACAAAGCGTCTGGAAAATCTGCAAAAGCAATTTTCGGGCGAGGCAGTCAAGACCACCGCACAGCAGAGCCGGGGAGATAAAAACAGACCAGGGATGCAGGACGGGCAGGATCGGCGCGAGCCTCCGCAGAACAGCGGCAATGGAGATCAGCCGGGAACACCGCCGGAGGGTCAAAGCGGTATGCCGCAAATGCCGCCGCAGGAGGACATGATGGGAAATCCGCCCCAGGACGGAGAAACGCCGCCGGAAAAACCGGACGGAAATATGCCGCAGGATCAGAACGGCACACCGCCGGAACGACCGGAGGGAGATATGTCGCAGGGCGGACGTCCGGGCGTGTCAAACCGTTCGCGGAATAACACGATTCGCGTACATGTCAACGGACATTTGATTCGCTTTGAAAGTGATCCCTATTTAAAGAATGATTCCACCATGGTTGGATTCCGTGCAATCTTAGAGGCTTTGGGTGCAGACGTTACCTGGGATGATGAGACAAAAACCGTGACCGCAACAAAAGGAGATACAACTGTTTCTCTGACGATCGGCGAGAACACTGCCTATGTAAACGGTGAAAAAGTTGAGCTTGCCGCATCCCCGGAAATCTCCGGTCAGTCTACGATGATTCCGATTCGTTTTATTTCGGAACAGCTTGGAATGAAGGTTGGCTGGGAGTCAGAAAACCGCTTGGTAACGATCGTAGAGAAATAAGGATTTACAATTCTTTCTTCCTGTGGTATACTAAATATAAAGGAACAAAAAACAATCCCTCCGTCAGAAAAGCCTGACTGAGGGATTGTCAATGTTTTATTTTTGGAGGAAATTTCTATGAGGATATTAGTGGTTGAGGACGAAAAGGTTCTAAACCGGATGATCACAAAAACGCTGGAAAATGAGGGCTACAGCGTGGATTCCTGTTTTGACGGGGAGGAGGCGCTGGACTTTTTGAAAATGGGTGAGTTTGACGCGGCAGTAATGGATATTATGATGCCAAAAATCAACGGATTGGATGTGGTAAAAAGCATGCGTGCATCCGGCAATCATACCCCGGTCATTTTTCTGACCGCACGCGACAGTGTTTCTGACCGGGTTTTAGGCTTGGATTCCGGTGCACAGGATTATCTGGTGAAGCCGTTTGCATTTGAGGAGCTTTTGGCAAGACTTCGGGTTTTAACCAGAACCGCTGCCGGACGTGATACGAATTTACTGTCCCTTGCCGATCTTACCTTAGACACGAATGCAAAAACAGTCCGGCGCGCAGGAGAACGGATTGAGCTGACGGCAAAGGAATATGAACTGTTAGAGTATATGATGTACAATCAGGGTATTGTTCTGTCTCGTGAAAAGATTGAAAACCATATCTGGAATTTTGAGTATATGGGCGGAACGAATGTGGTGGACGTATATATCCGCTATCTCCGAAAGAAAATAGATGATCCGTATTCCAAAAATCTGATTCATACCGTCCGCGGTTTGGGATATGTGTTAGAGGATAAATGATATGAAAAATTTTTCTGTTAAATTCAAAATCACAGTTTGGTATACCGTTATTATGGTGCTTGTTTCCGCGGTGGTGTTAGCGGTGATGACGTCGGTCAGTGCAGGCTTTGTAGACCGTGATGTAAAAATGCGCGCTGAAAGAGCCACGGAAATGCTTGCGCGTGAGGTGGAAAAAAATCCGCATATCCCGGGTTTCCGATATTTTGATCAGGGTGTGCAGATGGTGCTTTTAGATGATCATTTTAAAATGATCGGCGGTCAAAGTCCCTTTGGCATTTCAGAAAATCTGACCTGCGAGGAGGGAAAAATCCGGACAGAAACCTATCATGAAAAAAAATTCTATGTGATCGACCGAAAGATTCCAGGCGAGACAACCTATTGGGTCAAGGGAATTGTTCCGGTTTCGGACGGTGCAGACAGTATGCGGTCGGTGATGAAAAGCAATGTTCTTTTAATTCTGGTCATGATTATTTTAGCATCCGGCGGCGGCTATATTTTGCTTGGACGGATTTTAAATCCGATTGAAAAAATGCGGAAAACAGCGGAGGAAATCAGTCAGAGCAGCGATCTTTCCCGCAGGCTTTCTCTGCCGGCAGGAAATGATGAACTGCACCGCCTGGCAGATAGCTTTGATCGGATGCTGGATAAGCTGGAGGAGACGTTAGAACGCGAAAAGCAGTTTACTTCCGATGCCTCTCATGAGCTAAGAACCCCGGTTGCGGCAATTTTATCCTCTTGTGAGTTTATGGAACGCTATGCAAAAACAGAGGAGGATTTCAAGGAAACAGCCGGCGGAATCAAGCTTGAGGCGGAGCGGATGTCAAAATTGATTTCACAGCTTTTAATGATTTCGAGAATGGAGCAGAATACCTTAAAAACGCAGTTTGAACGCTTAGATTTCGGAGAACTTTTGCACTTTGTCTGTGAGGAACAGCAGGAAATTCATACAGAACCGATTGAACTTGAAACAGAAATAGCAGATGGGATTTTTGTCCGGGGCGACCGTGCATTGCTCGTCCGGTTGGCGGTGAATTTGATTTCCAATGCCTATACCTATGGAAAAAGCAAAATTTTTGTGTCCCTGAAACAGGAAAAAGAGCAGGCTGTTCTGACCGTTTTGGATGATGGAATCGGAATTGCAGAAGAAAATCTTCCAAAAATCTGGGAACGATTCTATCAGGTCGATCCCTCCCGGACGCATGAGCAGGGAAACATGGGGTTGGGACTTTCCATGGTACGCTGGATTGCCGCATTCCACGGCGGAGAGATTCAGGTAAAGAGTCGGCTCGGAGAGGGAACAGAGTTTAGATTTTTCATACCGATACAATAAAAAATACCAGACATCCGAAAGTTTCGGGTGTCTGGTGTTTTTTTATTAGTCCATTTTCGGAAGCTTATCAAAGCTTGCCTGCAATTCTTCATCGGTCGGAATATAGTCGCTCATTTGTCCGTCATGGAACTTTTCATAGGCAACCATATCAAAGTAACCGGTTCCGGTCAGACCAAACAGGATTGTTTTTTCTTCTCCGGTTTCCTTGCACTTTAATGCCTCGTCGATTGCAGCGCGGATTGCGTGGCTGCTTTCCGGAGCAGGGAGGATTCCCTCCACTCTTGCAAATTCTTCTGCTGCACGGAATACATCTGTTTGTTTTACAGAGCGCGCCTCCATCAGACCGTCATGATACAGCTGAGAAAGCGTGGAGCTCATGCCGTGATAGCGCAGACCGCCTGCATGGTTCGGAGCTGGGATAAAGCCGCTTCCTAAGGTGTACATTTTTGCTAACGGGCAAACCATGCCGGTATCGCAGAAATCGTATGCAAATTTACCTCTTGTAAAGCTTGGGCAGGATGCCGGCTCTACTGCAATGATCTGATAATCTGCCTCGCCGCGGAGCTTTTCACCCATAAACGGTGCGATCAGACCGCCGAGGTTTGAGCCGCCGCCGGCACAGCCGATAATCATATCCGGCTTAACGCCGTATTTATCAAGCGCTGCCTTTGCCTCTAAACCAATCACCGACTGATGCAGGAGTACCTGGTTTAACACACTTCCTAATACATAGCGGTAACCAGGTGTGGAGGTTGCAACCTCAACTGCCTCCGAAATTGCGCAGCCAAGACTTCCGGTTGTTCCGGGATGCTCGGCTAAAATCTTTCTGCCGACCTGTGTTTCGGTAGAGGGAGACGGGGTGACCGATGCGCCGTAGGTTCTCATTACTTCGCGCCGGAACGGCTTTTGCTCATAGGAAACCTTTACCATGTAGACCTTACAGTCCAGACCGAAGTAGGAGCATGCCATGGAAAGTGCAGTACCCCACTGACCAGCTCCGGTTTCGGTGGTGACGCCCTTTAAGCCCTGCTTTTTCGCATAATATGCCTGAGCGATGGCGGAATTTAATTTGTGACTTCCGCTTGTGTTGTTGCCCTCGAATTTATAATAGATTTTTGCCGGTGTCTGTAAATGCTCCTCTAAGCAATAAGCACGAACCAGCGGAGACGGACGGTACATTTTATAAAACTTTTTAATTTCGTCCGGAATTTCAAAATAGGGAGTTGTATCGTCCAATTCCTGTGCCACTAATTCTTCACAGAATACCGGATATAATTCCTCTTTTTTCATAGGCTGATGTGTGCCGGGGTTTAAAAGCGGTGCAGGCTTATTCTTCATGTCGGCACGCAGATTATACCAAGCATTCGGCATCTCCTGCTCGTCTAAGTAGATTTTGTACGGGATTTCTTGTTTGTTCATTGCTTTTTTCTCCTTTCAGATTTTCAAAATACGGGAATCGGAGCAAACAAAAAACTCCTATCCCTTACTGCTGGGACAGGAGTGTAAAAATCCTGCGGTGCCACCCGGCTTGACGAAAAATCGCCCACTTTACGCATACTATCATATGCAGACTTTTTTTCACGGAGAGCCATACTCCGGCGCACATACTAAAATTTCTGATTGCCCTCGGAAGTCCATTCAGCAAAACATTTTCTACCGCAATCCCACCGCCTGCGGCTCTCTTAAAAGGAAAGCGGCATTGCCTACTTACTCTTCCTCAACGGTTTATGCCTTGATTTTAGCACAAGATTTTTTCTTTGTCAATACAAAATTTAAAAATTGTTGTTATTTTTTAAATTTTTCGTGAATGCCATTGATTTTTTGGGCAAAATATATTAAAATAAAATAAAACACTTTATGGAGGACAACAATGAACTATTTAAAAAACATTGATGGAAAAAAAGTTTTATCTCTGGCAAAGGAAATTGATATTTTACCGGGACAGGTGGTAAGTAAAACCCTGGTGCAGAATGACGCTGTCAGTCTGACGCTGTTCGGATTTGACAAAGGCGAAGAAATCAGCACGCATGAATCCTGCGGAGATGCGATGGTGACCGTTTTGGAGGGAACAGGAAAATTTACTGTTTCCGGTGAGGAATTTCTTGTAAATGCAGGAGAAACGCTGATCATGCCTGCAAAAGAACCGCATGCAGTATTCGGACAGGAACAGTTTAAAATGCTTTTAACTGTTATCTTTCCCGGAAAATAATGCAAAAAAGGGGGTGTCAAAAAGGCACAGAACGTTCTGTACTCTTTTTTACATCCCCTTGTTTGTACCGATCGATTTGACTATTCCGAAAAAATATGATACAATAGAATTACTGGAGGAATGATGATGGAGAAATACGGAACAATTCCGCCGCGTTTTACCAAGGCATGGTGGAGTTACATATGGGATTATTATAAATGGCATATCATTGCAAGCTGTGCTGCGATTCTTATGATTTCAATTACGGCGGTGCAGTGTGCCACACAGACGCATTATGACATAACGGTGACCTATGCCGGAAATGTCGGATGCACCGATGAGGCGCAGGAAAAAATTTCGGCATTTTTCCAGGATACCGTTGGAGATGTGAACGGAAACGGAAAAAATGAGGTATTATTTCAGGCGCTAAAAATTGCATCTTCAGAGGAACAGGTGCAGGATGCACAGTATGAGATGGCAATGCAGACAAAACTGATGCTGGAGTTGCAGGCAGGAGAAAGTTTCTTGTTTCTTTTAAGTCCGGAGCGTGCAGAAATTCTGTTTTCGGGTGACGGTGCAGACGGATTTTTAGTACCGGTTTCCGAGTGGTATTCCGGAGAGGTTTCCGAGGAACAGCAGGTATCCGGCAGCTTGAACGGATATGCTGTTCGCCTGGAAAATCCGACAGTTCTTACAGACGCAGGCTTTGAATGCGGAGAGGTTTATCTCGCAGTTCGCCAACTCCGGAGCGATGAAACAAAAGAAAAAAATATAGAAAATGCAGAAAAACAGCAGCAGGCATCAAAAAAGGCAGCAGCAGCGATTGTTGACCGGCAGAAATAAAGAGAGAGGGGGTGTCGTCTGTGGCATTAGAAAAAACGGCAACCCAATTAACAGAATATGAAATGTTTTCAGAATATCAGAAAACGCACGATAAAAAACTTCGGGATGAGCTTTTATTGCACTATCTGTATATTCCGGAAATCCTGTCAAGAAAGTTTATTAACCGCGGAATTGATTATGATGATATTTACCAGGTGGCGGTTTTAGGTGTGCTATATGCAATTGAACGTTTTGATCCGAAACGGGGTGTTCAGTTTGCAACCTACGCAACTCCGACCGTTCTGGGTGAAATTCGGCGCTATTTCCGGGATATGGGGAATTTTATCCGTGTGCCGAGAAAGCTTCATGAGATTTTTTATCAGGCAGAGCAGCTGCGGTTTGCCTCCGGAGAAAAGGAGCATACACCGCAGGAGCTTTCCCGGCTTTTAAATATTTCGGAGGAGACTTTAAAAAAAGCGTATGCTGTCGGCGATGCAGCGTTTATCCGCTCTCTGGAGGATGAGGCTTATGCAGACGGACAGCTGAATCTTGCAAGCACAATCGGTATGGAGGATAACCATTTTATCATGATTGAGGACAGGGACTTTATCCGCTCCTGTATGCGCCAGCTTTCCCAGGAGGAACAGGAGTTTATACGGCTTCGGTATTATGAGGAGCTTTCCCAGGAACAGATTGCAAAAAAATGGAACACCTCGCAGGCGAAAATTTCCCGGTTTGAAAAAAAGCTTTTGCAGAAGCTCAACCGGTATTACCATCATGAGACAGACGAAAATGCAAAATAATTCAAAAAGGTATTGTATCTTTTCAAAAAATATGATATACTGAAAGAAAAAGCCGGAAAAAGGCAGAATGGAGTTTATTATGAAGAAAAAACTTTTAGGGGTACTGACGGTTTTAGCAGTGTCGGCACAGATGACTGCTGCTTTTGCAGAAACAACCGTTCCGACAATTATTGTAAATGAGAGAGAAATGTATTTTGCAGATCAGGGACCGGTGATTCAGGAGAAAACCGGCAGAACGCTGATTCCTTTGCGTGCGGTTTTAGAGGAATGTAACGCAAAGGTAGACTGGGATGCAGAAACAAGAACTATTCATGCAACCGCAGGTGATAACAGACGTGAAGTTACTCTGACAATTGACAGCGACCAGATGAAAACACGTTATTATCAGTCCCTGATGGAGTTTACAGACGATACTGTTACCCTGGACGAGCCGGCACAGATCATGAACGACCGGACGATGATTCCGGTGCGTGCCGTTGTTGAGGCGCTGGGATCAAAGGTAGACTGGGATGAGGACACACAGGTGATCAACATTACCTCCAGAGCCTATATGCGTTATCTGATGGATCAGGGCGTTTTAGATTCAGAATTTAAGCCGATCGAAAAGAAAGAGGGCGAGGAAGGATACGACGCGTCAAAGGATTTGCCGGCGCTTTCTTTAACCACTGAGGCACAAACGGTTGCAGAGGGTGAAACATTTGATGTTTATGTAAATCTGAACAATCTGGAAACACTCGGCGGAGAAAAAAGACTTTTTACCGGCTGCTCTCTGGGTGTATATTATGACTCGGATGTGTTAAATTATGACGGATATACCTTTGTGGATGGCGAGGAGGAATATCGCGCTGTTCTGGATGCGTCCAACGCAGAGTTTAAGGGTAATTCCGTGAAAATTGTTTCTATTGCACACTATGGCAACGAGGAGCAGGAAACAAAAGACGGCGCAATTATGAAGCTGACCTTTAAAGTGAAGAAAGCAGAAAAAACCGAACTCCGTCTTTCCAACCGTCTGACCGATTTAGGCTACGATACATATTTTACTGTTCGCGTAGATGATAAGGATATCACCTGTACCGACGCAACACAGCTTTATATCGATACTACACCGATCATCATTAACCAATAAAAAAAGCGGCAAAGCCGCTTTTTTTATGTCCAAAAACATGCCACCTGATACACCGCCGCAGAGCAGAGCCAGGCTATTAATAATCTCTGAGCGCAAAAGAGGATCAGGTCGCGCCGGGAAAGTTCGGAGGAGAGGACGGAGAGTGCGGCGGCACAGGGGGGCGCGATCAGGAGAAAGGTGAGAAAGGATGCGGCAGACGCAGGATTGAACGGAAGATTTGTTCCGAACAAAACTCCAAAGGAGGACAAAACCGCCTCTTTTGCTGCAAGTCCGGAAAAAAGACTCACCACGCTTTCCCAGTTTCCGAATCCGCATGGACGGAAAATTGGCGCAAACAAATTTCCGGCATATGCAAGCATGCTTTGTTCTGGTGCGCAAAAATGCAGGGAGAAATCAAAGCTTTGCAGAAACCACAGCAATATGCCGGTCAGCAGGATAATCATACCGGCACGGCGGAAAAAGTCGGACAGACGATCCCGAATCTGGTTTGAAATGTTCCGGAGGGAGGGCATGCGGTAGGGGGGAAGCTCCAGGAGAAACGCATGCTCCTGCGCACGTGCGTTTTTGGTTATCCGCGCATAAGCGACAGCGGATAAGATACCGGCAAGGTAAAAAAGCGTGATTGCCAGTCCTGTATGTGCCGGGAAAAATGAGTGAATCAGCATCAGCGTCACAGGGAGCTTTGCGCTGCACGGCAGATATGGGATCATGAAGATTGTTTTTCTGCGTTTTTTTGCATCCCGGATCACGCGTGAGGAGAGGATAGCGGTTGCAGAACATCCGAACCCGGACAACAGCGGCAGAATGCAGTGACCGTCAAGTCCCAACCGTTCCATGGCACGGTGAGAAAGAAAGATCATCCGGGCAAAGTATCCGCTGTCCTCTAAGATTGCTAAAAAGAAAAACAACAGGAGCAGCTGCGGAAAAAATGCCGCCATACCGGAAAATGCCGGGAAAATTCCCTCTGTGATCAGGCTTTTCAGAAAATAGTTTGTCCCGAGGCTATCTAAAATCCGCTCAAAGAAATCCGTTGGAAAAGATTGTAGCAGAGCGGAAAGCGCATTGCCGGGAGCACCGAAGGTCAGATAGAACATCAGAAAAAAGGTGCAAAAAAGAATCGGAACTGCAACGGCAGAATGAAGAAACGCCCGGTCGAGCGCTTCTGTTTTTTTCAGAATCCTGTTTTCTCCGGTGCGGCTTTGTACACTCTTTATGATTTCCGGGATCGGAGGAATTTTATGATTCATTTTTTTCGGAATCACATTGGATAATTCCAAAATCCCCTGACCGGTTGCGGCAGAAATCAAAACAACCGGAATCCCAAGAATTTTCGAGAGTTTTTCCGCATCAATGCGTTGTCCGCTTTTTTCTAAAAGATCGCACAGATTCAGCGCAAGCACCATAGGACGTCCCAGCCGGCCTAATGCGCGGGTCAATGCCAGACTTCGTTCCAGCTGGGAGGCATCTGCACTATGCAATATCCAATCCGGATTTCCCTTTGTCAAAAAATCGGCAGAAAGCCGTTCCTCTGCGCTGCTCCCGGAAAGAGAATAGATTCCTGGGAGATCAAAAAGAGTGTTATTTCCCCATGCTCCGCTTCTCTCTGAAACGGTCACACCGGCACGGTTCCCAACCTGGTACCGGCTGTTTGTCAGCCGGTTAAAGAGGGATGTTTTCCCGGAATTAGGGTTTCCGGCTAAGTAAATGATACTCATAGTGTTTCCTTTCTCCGTGTTCCGAAAAGCTTTTGCAGCTCCACCAATGGCAACGGCGCAAAGGACAAAAGTCCCACTATGCTCCATTGCAGAGCGTTGAGCGGAACAACGCGGAACAGGGGAGAAAGCATCGGAACAGACACGACCCCAACCTGTAAAATTACTCCGATCAAAAACGCACCCACCAGATACGGATTGGAAAGGATTCCGACCGAGAATACCGAGCGCTCGCTCCGCATATTAAAGGCATGCACCAGCTGAGAAAGGCTCAGAACGCAGAAAGACATGGTTCTTCCAATCTCCAGTGTGGCGGAGCAGTCGAAGAAAATTCGTCCTACGGTAAATGCCAATAGTGCCAGACCGCCAATCATTCCGCCCTCGATTGCAATGGTCCACCAAAGTCCGTCTGCAAACAGTCCTTTTTTGGGGGAACGCGGAGGATGTTTCATTAAATCCTTTTCCGGAGGATCTAAGCCAAGTGCAATTGCCGGCAGCGAATCGGTAACAAGATTCACCCATAATAGCTGAATGGCAAGGAGCGTTGTCTGTGAGCCAAAAAGCAAGCCGAATAAAATGGTCAGAATCTCTCCGATATTACTGGAGAGTAAAAACTGAACCGCTTTTTTGATGTTTGCAAAGATGGCGCGCCCCTGGCGGACGGCAGCCACGATTGTGGCAAAATTATCGTCCGTTAAAATCATATCCGAGGCGGATTTTGCCACATCTGTTCCGTTTTTGCCCATACTGCACCCGATGTCAGCCGTTTTTAATGCCGGTGCATCGTTCACACCGTCGCCGGTCATGGCAACAACTGCACCACGTTTTTGCCAGGCGCGGACAATCCGAACTTTGTGTTCCGGGGTGACGCGTGCATAAACCGAATAATGCTCCACATTTTTTTCTAAGTCCTCCTGCGACATTGCAGATAGCTCTGTCCCGGTCAGTACACGGTCTGATTTGGAAAGAATGCCGACCTGCTTTGCCACAGCTGCGGCAGTGTTGGCATGATCTCCAGTAATCATCACCGGAATAATGCCTGCTTCGCGGCAGACTGCAACAGCTTGTGCAGCCTCCGGGCGCGGAGGATCCTCAATCCCGATCAGTCCCAGAAATACAAACTGCTCCTCGGCTGCGGTGCTGTTGGCGGTATCACGGTATGCAACCGCCAAAACGCGCAGGGCACGCGAAGTCATTTCCTCGTTTTCGGTGAGGATTTTATGTCTTGCAGAATCGGTCAGCGAAAGAGTAGATTCTCCGCTTTGGTAACGGCTGCAAAGCGACAGCAGCACATCCGGCGCGCCTTTTATGATACTGCAATAGCCGGAGCTTTTTTTGTGTACGGTGATCATTCTTTTTTTTCTGGAATCAAACGGAATTTCCGAAATCCGCGGATATTTTTTATCTGAATCTGTTTTGGAAATTCCTTGTTTTTGTGCGGCGGAAAGAATTGCCGACTCTGTGGGGTTCGTGCTGTCCGGATCAGAGCAGAGTACGGCATAAAAAAGCGTTTTGTCCGATCCGGCAATTTTCGTAACCGTCATTTTATTTTCTGTCAGCGTTCCGGTTTTGTCCGAACAGATCACCGAGGCGCTTCCAAGCGTTTCAACTGACGGCAGATTCCGGATAATCGCATTCTGCTTTGCCATGCGCTGTACACCGATTGCCAGCATAATTGTGACAATTGCCGGCAGACCCTCCGGAATTGCAGCCACAGCCAGGCTGACCGAGGTTAAAAACATGTCAAAGGGCGGAATCCTTCGAAAAAGTCCGATAAAAAAAATCACACCGCAGATAAAAAGCGCAATCCAGCCTAAATTTTTTCCGACCTCGGAGAGCTTTTTTTGCAGCGGAGTTTCCTTTTGTCCGGCATCTAAAATTAATCCGGCAATCTTTCCAACCTCCGTGTTCATGCCGGTTTCAACTGCGATTGCTTCTGCTTTTCCGCCTAATACCAGGGAGGAGGCATAGGCAAGATTCTTTCGTTCTGCCGGAGGTGTTTTTTGGGGATAAACCCCCTCTGCGGATTTCCAGATTCCGCCGGATTCGCCTGTTAAAGAGGATTCGTCGGTTTGCAGCTGCACCGCGGAAATCAGCCGGCAGTCCGCCGGAATCCGATCCCCGGTTTTCAGAATCAAAAGATCTCCCGGAACAACCTCCTCTGCCGGAATTTCCATGATTTTTCCTGAACGTCGGACGTGCGCCGTGGGGGAAGTGATTTTTTTTAATGCCTCTAAGGAACGCTCGGCGCGGTTTTCCTGTACTACTCCTAAAATTGCGTTAAATACGACAATGCCTAAAATCATGATCGGATCGACCCAGTCGGTATCCTGGTGCAGCCAGGAGGTGAGAAAGGATAAAAATGCCGCGGCTAAGAGAATCAGAATCATAAAATCCTGAAACTGCGCAAAAAAATGCCGGAGAAAGCCGGATTTTTTTGGTGTGTGTAAAATGTTTTTCCCATGCTCAGAAAGACGGCGACGTGCCTCCTTTTCCGAAAGCCCGTCCCTGGAATCTGCGCCTAATAAACGGATTGTTTCTTCTGCTGTCTTATCGTGCCATATCATGTCTTTTTCAGCCTCCTGTGTTATCTTTGTTACAGTATATTAGAAAGGTTGTCTGTTTATTTCGTTTTTTTCAAAAAAATTTTTAAAAAAGTACTTGACAATATATGTATTATATGATATAGTACAGATAGTACAAGTGATACAGTTGTACAGAAAGGAGGAGCGTTATGTTTCAGCTGGATTTTGGTGACCACCGACCGATCTATGAGCAGATTAAGGACCGTTTTAAAAATCTGATCATCAGCGGAGCGTTATCGGAGCATGAAAAGCTGCCGTCCGTCCGGGAGCTTGCCGGAACGCTTGCAATCAATCCGAATACCATTCAAAAGGCTTATCGGGATTTGGAGTCGGAGGGGTACATTTATTCACTCAGGGCAAGGGGGAGCTTTGTTGCTCCGCAGTCGAGCATTGCCCGGCAGGAGCAGACAGGGAGAATGCTGTCTGAATTAGAGGAGCTATTACAGAAAATGAAGTTCTGCGGCGTGGAAAAGAGAATGGCTTTAGATGCCGTGGAACAGATTTATCAAAATGAAGAAAGGGTGTGAGAGCATGATTTGCGTGAATCATGTGAATAAAAGCTTCGGCACGTTCCATGCATTAGACGATCTGTCTCTGCATGTAAAGTGCGGATCGGTTTATGGACTGATTGGGCCAAACGGAGCAGGAAAAACAACGATTCTGAAGCATCTTGCAGGAATTTACCGGCAGGACGCAGGGGAGATACAAATTGGCGGCGAACCGGTTTTTGAGAATATAGAGCGGAAGAAAAAGCTTGTCTTTATCAGCGACGATCTCTTTTTCTTCACCACCTATTCCATTATCGACACCGCAAAATTCTATGCCGGAATTTATCCGGACTGGAGCTGGGAGAGATTCTATCAGCTCAAGGATATTTTCAAAATTGATCTAACGCGCCGTGTGCGCAGACTTTCAAAAGGTATGCAGAAACAGGTTGCTTTCTGGATGGGCATTTCCGCTATGCCGGAGGTACTTCTCTTAGACGAGCCGGTGGACGGATTAGATCCGGTTATGCGCAGAAACGTATGGAAATTAATGCTCCAGGACGTAGCAGAGCGAGGAACAACCGTTTTGGTTTCCAGTCACAATCTCCGGGAACTGGAGGATGTGTGCGATCATGTCGGCATTATGCACCGCGGTAAGGTGGTGTTGGAAAAGGCTTTGGACGACGTGAAGGGAAATATTCATAAATTACAGGTAGCATTCCGGGATGGGATTCCGGAGGATCTTGGATTAAAGGTGCTGCATACTGAAACCTACGGAAGTGTTTCGATTCTGATTGTCAAGGGATCGGGAGAGGAAATCCTTTCTGAGATAGAAAAACGGAAGCCTTTAATATGCGATCTTCTTCCGCTGACCTTGGAGGAAGTATTTATCTATGAGTTAGGGGGGCTTGGATATGAATTCAAGAACATCATTCTTTAATAAGAGTCTGATCCGTTCGGATTTGAGGAGACTATGGTGGATCAGTGCACTGCATACAATTGGGATTTTCCTGTTTTATACCTTTTTGTACTTAGACCAATATACAGGTGAGTATGGGTATTTGCCGACAGGGGTTTACACAGATTTCGGAACATCACCAATTTACAGGATGTCTCCGGCATTTTATGTGCTTGCGATTCTGGTACCGGTGGGACTTTCTGCATTCCTGTTTTCCTATTTGCAGAATAATTCCTCTATGACCTGTCTGCACGGGATTCCGGTTTCAAGAAAGACGCACTATTTTTCGCATCTTTTATCCGGAGGGATTATGCTTTTGATTCCTGTGCTGGTTAACGGGCTGATTCTGCTTTTGTTCCGCATGAACAAGAATGTTGCAGAAAGCTATCGGATTGTGGATTTGTTCTGGCTTTTAGCAAGCGGACTGGTGTATGAGATTTTAAGTTTTACCGCAGCATCCCTTGTTATGACGGTGGTGGGAAATGCATTTGCAGGTTTTTGCTTAACCTTTGCGATTGCAGCGCTTCCGGCGGTGGCAGAAAGCTTTATCTTCTACTTCTGTGAACAGCAGCTGTACGGATATGTGTATAACGGAAACTATTCTCTGGTGCAGTTTTTGTATGCACTTCCGGATGAAATGCTAACAAGCGGAAAATGGATTTTATATCTGGTTTTGTCGGTTGTCTTTGTCTTAGCAGGCTATGGACTCTACCGTATCCGGAATTTAGAAAATCATAGTGAAATTATCGCATTTCCAAAGCTTCGTCCGGTGTTTGTCTATGGCGTTGGAATCTGCTTTGGCTGCGGCGGATACTTATACTTTTCCGAAATTATCGGATCGGATAACATTTTGTTCCTGATCCCGATCGGGGTTCTGGGCATTGTGATTGCGCAGATGCTGGTGCAGAAATCGTTCCGGATCTTCAAGACGGTATACAAGCCGGTGATTGGTTTTATCTGTTTTGTCCTTTTGATGTACGGAGCGTTTGCAGCTGACATTTTAGGATATGAAAAGAAAGTTCCGAAGCCAGAGGAGGTTGCGTCTGTGTCTTTTCGTGATGAACAAAGCACAAACCGCATGATGACCAGCGATAATAGGATAGCCTGCACAATTGACAGCTATGACTACAGCGTTTCTGATTTGGAGGGGCTTTCCTTGGTGGAAAATCTGCATAAAGCGATTATCACAAAGAGAAATGATCCAAATCGCAGTTATCAGCACAGCTATGGACTTATGTTAAAATACACTCTCAAAAACGGAAAAACTCTGGTGCGTCAATATACGTTTGATGCGGATGAGCTTTTAGACTCTCTGTTGCCTGTAAAAAACCTGCCGCAGATGAGGGCGGCAGATTTTCCGATGCTTGCAAATAACAAACGCAAGTACACCTCTGTTGCAATCCTTGATCAACGTGTTCCGGAGGATAAAAACGATCCCTATCGGAACGGAATTACCGATCCGCAGATTGTACAGGAGCTGATCAATGCACTTTCCAAGGATTTATCCGAGATACCGGTGGAAAGCTTTCTGTATCGGAATGAAACTAATCTGCAAATAAACGTATCCTTCACACAGGCTGCCAGATATCAGGATACCGGCGAAATGGTTCCGGAAGATAAACTCGGAATCTTCACAGAGTATTACATCATCCGAAGGGAGTACAAGAATACGCTTGCAGTCTTGAAAAAAATCGGTTTTTATGATGCGCTTCCGAAGGCAGATTCGATCGAGGGGATCGATGTCAGCTATTTTGGGGGGGATGTCCGTGTGTATCATGATACGGAGGAGGAAAAAACTGCGCAGACTCAGACAGAAGCTGGTATATCGAAAATTACCGATCCGGATCAGATTGCAAAAATCTATCAGATTCTCGGAGATTTTTATGAGGTTAAGGATTATGATTCCGATGCAGAGCTTTCGATTCTTTACAAAAACGGATCTGTAGCGACTATGACAATTAACAGCTGGGATGAGGTCTGGAACGGCATATTGAAAAACTGACAGAGAGGTGATTTTGATGAGAAATTGTTTGATCATACTGCTGATGCTGGCGTTCTTTTCCGGGTGCGCCGGCAAGCCGGCAGGAAGTGCGTCCCTATATGACTATAAAACGCAGTATGTCGGGGATAACAGCAAGGTTTCGCATATTGCCGGAGCAATGCAGTACCCAGAGGGCGCGGCTTGCGAGTCTGTGAAAATTCAGTCGGAAAAAGAACCATACGGACTGACGGTGTACCTTTCCGGTACAGAAGTATCCGACGCGTCCGCCTACCGGAAAAACGCGATGATGTGCTTTGCTTTGATTGACAACCTGGATGAGATGAAATATCAGTCTGGTAAGAGCGGAGCAATTCTTGCAGAATTTTGCCGGGATGAGTTGGAACGGAATCAGAACATCAAATGCTCTGAAATCGGAAGATCAAAGGAAAGCTTTGAAGCGTTTCAGAAGCAATAATAGAAAAAATTCTCAGAGCAGCGTTGCTTTGAGAATTTTTTTGTAAAAAAAGTTAATTCCAATACCTTTTCAAAGTATTGTGGTATTGTGACTGATCGGAAAACTTGCTATAATGGGGGTAAAAGTATCAGAAAAGGATGAACCTTATGAGTAATTTGACATGGACAGAAAAGGAATATGAACTTGCAGATGTCGGAGCGGAGAGTGTTCTGCCGAATCTGGAAATTATGAAAAACGGTCAGCAGCGCCGCAATGTGGATTTCGGAGAGGACGAGGAACTTTTTTTAGGGTACGGCTTTTTAAAATCTGCATATCCGTATAAAATGCAGGATCGCTACCGCCGGGATTTGAAAAAGGAAAAGCGGCTGACAGCGGTTCTGGAAAACCGGTATTTAAGAGCGGAATTTCTGCCGAATTACGGCGGCAGGCTCTGGTCGCTTTACGATAAGGTGCAGAAAAAAGATCTTTTGTACACAAATGAGGTGATCCGTCCGTCCAATCTTGCTGTCCGGGACGCGTGGTTTTCCGGCGGCGCAGAGTGGAACTGCGGCTTTATCGGACACGGACCGTTCACCTGTGTCAATATGTTTTCTGCCGAGCTTAAAAATGAGGACGGCGATTCGGTTTTGCGCTTTTACGAATACGAAAGAATCCGCGAAATATTCTATCAGATTGATTTCTGGCTGCCGGAGGATTCGGAATTTTTGCTCATGCACGTGCGGATTGTAAACCCTCATTTTGAGGTTGTACCGATGTATTGGTGGAGCAATATTGCCGTTTGTGAAAATCCTGCGTCCAGGGTCATTGTAGACGCAGAGGAAAGCTATGCATGCTTCCCGAAGATGGAGCGGATTCCTGTTCCTTACCGGGACGGCGTGGATATAACCTATCCGGTTCATACCCGGCATGCGGAGGATTTTTTCTGGAAGCTTCGCAAAAACAGCCGGAAATTTATCGGCTATGTGGATGAAAACGGCTATGGACTTCTCCAGGCATCTACCGACCGTTTGCAGGGACGAAAGCTTTTTGTCTGGGGGCAGGGCGCAGGCAGCCGGAACTGGCAGAGGGTTCTGACCAAGGACGGCTCGGATGCGTCCTATGTCGAAATTCAGGCAGGTTTAGCAAAAACGCAGTATGAATGCATCCCAATGCCGCCGAGAACTGCATGGGAGTGGACAGAGTGCTATGGAGCTGTGCAGACAGACCCGCAAAAGGCGCATGGAGACTGGAAGGACGCAAGAGCAGAAATGATTCGCTGTCTGGATAGAAAGCTTCCAAAGGACAGGCTCGAACAGATTTATGCCGGCGCGCGGAAAACGGCAAAAATGCGTGCAGAAAAAGTCATGCTCTCCGGGAGCGGCTGGGGTGCGTTAGAGACTTTGCGGCAGCATAGAGCCGGCGGCAGCACCCTGTCAGAACATTTGGATTTTGGAACGGTCACAGACGAGCAAAAGCCGTGGCAGTCACTTTTGGAAAACGGCAGACTGGGGGACACCCATTATCATACCTGGATGATCGGACAGAAATGGATTGAACTGTTGGAGGAGGCAGTCCGCGGCGCGGACGCTGAAAATCCGCAAACACTTTGCAGTCTTGCCTGTGCCTATATTGTGACCGACCGTATAGAGGAGGCAAAACCGCTGGCAGAACGCGCGATGGCTTTGACGGAAAATGAAATTGTGCTCTATACCGCCTCTGTGATTTATAAGCGCCTGGGTGAGCTTGACCGGGCAATTCAGCTTTTGGAGCAGGCAAACAAGATATGTCCGGACTGTGATTCCCTGGCACGGGAATATGCCGCTCTGTTAGATCAGGCGGAATGTTATCCAAAAATGCTTGCATTTTTAAAAAATTGCAGCCGGGATCTGATGCGCTATGGATTATTTCAGTTTTATCAGGCAAAGGCATATTTAAAAACCGGGCATCCGGATTTATGTGAAAAGATTCTTACCGATCCTGAATTTTCTCTGGAATTTATCCGCGAGGGAGAGGTGTCGGTTGTGCCGGACAAATTTAACTATCGAATGAATGAGGAGTAAAATTATGAAAAAATTAGAATTATGGCAGTTTTCGTCACTGGAAAAAATCTTTTTAAAAGAACTTCCAAAGGAACAGGAGTTACTCTCCGCATCCGCACTTTTAGGAGAAGAATTTCATTATCAGATCACCTATCTGTATACCTCCGCGGAAAAGAATTTTTTTGAAATCTTGGTGGATTCTCCG
The DNA here is from genome assembly GCA_934462945.1 of uncultured Clostridia bacterium. Classification (GTDB taxonomy): domain Bacteria; phylum Bacillota; class Clostridia; order UBA1381; family UBA1381; genus RQCD01. The sequence continues at coordinate 63,626 of CAKSJF010000001.1, forward strand.
CTCCGGGAATATATCACGGTACATACCGTCGGCAACGTACCGGCAGAGCTGCCGGCATATGAGCATGACTATGATGACGATTATATCACCATTGCGCCGGGACTTTTTCCGGATGTACTCTATCCGATGGAGGAAAACCGCGTAGAGGCGCGTTTCAGCCGATATCATAGTTTCTGGATCACAGTGAAAATTCCGGAGAATCTTCCGGCAGGGGAATATGAAATCTGCTTTACTATGAAAAATGAGGAGCTGGGAATTTGTGAAAGCAAAAAAATGAGTCTGACCGTAATCGGTGCAGCGCTCCCAAAACAGAAAATGATTTACACACAGTGGATTTTTCTGGATTCCATTGCAGAATATTATCACCAGGATTTGTATTCCGAACCGTTTTGGGAAATGACAAAGAAGTTTATTAAATGCGGTGCGGAAAACGGAATCAATATGGTTCTGATTCCGATTTTTAACGCAAAGTCTCTGACCGGTCCGCAGTCTGTTACGGTGCAGAAAACAAAGGACGGTTATTCGTTTGATTTTTCCAATATGAGGCGGTATATAGAACTTTTAAAGGAACAGGGAATCGAATATTTTGAACTGGGGCATTTATACAATGTGAAAACCCATGCGCCCAATAAGGTTCTTTGCCGGAATGAGCAGGGCGAAAATGAATTTCTGTTTGATCAGGGAGAAGCGTCTCTTGCCGGGTTTGAGGAATTTTTAGCAGACTTTTTGCCGGCGCTCAAACAATTTTTGATGGAGGAAGATGTTTTAGAGCGTGCATATTTTCATATTGCAGACGAGCCGACTCTGAAAGATTTGGATTTTTATAAGCATGAGAGTGATGTTTTAAAGAAGTATCTGGGAGATGTCCGGATTATGGACGCTCTGTCCGACTATGAATTTTACGAAACCGACTGCCTGCAATACCCGGTGGTTGCCATTGATCATTTAGAACCGTATTTCGGAAAGAAAAACGTGATCGGATATAACTGCTGTGCACAGCATACCGCAGTCAGCAACCGATTTATGGCAATGCCATCCTACCGAAACAGAATTATCGGGGTGCAGATGTATCTGTATCAGTTAATCGGATTTTTGCACTGGGGATTTAACTATTATTTCACCGAAAATGAACCGCACCTGATCAATCCGTTCCTCACAACCGACGGAGAAAATACCTGGCAGGCAGGCGATCCGTTTTCTGTTTATCCGGGTGAGGACGGACCGATTGAATCCATCCGGCTGAAGGTGTTCTTTGAGGCATTAACTGATGTCCGCGCGTTACAGCTTTTAGAACAGTATGCAAGCCGGGAAGAAATTTCTGATATGATCCGAAAGCTTGCCGGCATGCAGATTAATTTCCGGGAATATCCGCGCACAAGAGAGTTCCTTTTAGAACTGCGCGAAACGGTGAACCGGATGATTGCAGAGCGGATTTAAAAAATTTCCATAACAGATTTTGTAGCTCCGGTTATTGACTTTTCATTTTGATTATGATATGCTAAAACAGGTAACTGTCGGATGGGGAGGGATATGGTTTGAAAAATCTGAATCATGTAATTGTCAAGATGCCTTGCATTGTTTTATGCTGTGCGATGGTGAGTTTGTTATTTTGCGTCGGCAGAGTGCAGCTGCAAAAAATCCGGGATTTGTCCGGATTGCAGGGCAGACAATATGAAAATTCACTCAAGCTATATATGAGCAGAATTTACGACAGTGCGAATAGCCTGGATGAGGACGGAACGCTCCCGGAGATCCTTGATCCTATGAATTACACAGAAATTGAAAAGAAAATTGATACGTTTCATGTGGTTAGTGAAAACATTATTGAAGATACTGCAATTATAGGAAACGACGGAATGATCTATGTCGGAAGCGGACGTTCCAGAATCAGGGAGGATGGAAATTATTTAGTTTTTTTAGACTATAACCAGGAACAGGTTGTCTGCACAGAGGTCAGCGGAAACGGGGAAGATGAATATGGGATTTTCTATATAAAACCTGTGTTTCAGAACGGGCAGAAAAAATGCGTGATTATCCATCAGTTGAAAAACAGTACATTTTTTAATAATATCAAGGAAAATACCACCTATCCGATTCTCGGAGAGATTCGCACAGACGGGCAGTCCTGGGACTTTATCCGTCAGAATATGCGCATTTTCTATCGGATTCAATATCCGGTGCAGCTTGAAAACTGCAATTTCACCATTGTAATCCGAAACAGCGTGGAGCGCGTTTTGCGTGTGACCCTGTGGCTTGGACTTTTGTTTGCGGTCATTCTTGCGGCAGTCTGGCTGGCGGCGCGGTTTGCGGCGGACTGTACGGAGAAAAGCGTCAGTGTTCCGCTTCAAAAGATTAATCAGGAACTGAATCAGTACGCGGATGATGCAGAGAAAAATGCGAGGGGTTAGGCAATGAATAAATTAAAAATTCTGATTGTTGAGGATGACGCAAATGTCCGGCGGTATCTGCACGATTTTATAAGCAGTCAGGAGCAGGACTGTATCGTTGTGGCAGAGGCGGACAATGGTCTGCTTGGTGCGGAAATGGCGCAAAAAGTCAATCCAGATTTAATTATTACCGATATTTGCATGCCGGTTTTAGACGGTCTGGGCATGATGGAGCAGCTTTCCGGAAAGCATTTTGAATATCTGATATTATCCGGCTATGACGAATTTGTTTTCCTGAAAAAAGCCTTAAAATACGGTGTGACCGATTATCTCTTAAAGCCGATTGCCGGCGAGGAACTGCTCCTGGCGATTGCGCAGGTTAAGCATAAAATTGCCGGACAGAAAAAGCAGATTAGTGCAGATAGTATGGAATATGTCCGTCAGCACTGTATCCGGGATATTTTGAGCCGGTCTGAACCGGTGAGCCGGTCGGAGGATTTTTTCGATCTGTTTTCCGCGGATGGAAGCTATTTTGCAGCTGCCTTTTTAGAATCGGAGCATACCTTAGCACATATGCTTTCCGAGATGGAAAAAAGCTTTGAACGTGTTGAAACAGTGCAGCTTTCAGAATCCCTTGCGCTTGTGATTCATTCTTCCAAAACAGCAATCAGCCGGGAACAGCTGTCCGGTCAGTATGAGCGGCTGTTTGGTTCGGAGCTGACACATTTTGCTTTGAATATCTGTGCCCGGAATCAGATTGTGGAGTGTATCCGCTCCACCTATCGCTGCATCCAGTGGCAGAAAATTTCCGGCGACCGGGAATGCCGGTATACAGAGCAGCTCCCGGGAAGAAAACCGAACGAAGAAACGCTGGACGGATTGTTCCGCAGACTTTACCAGAGCATGGACGAGGGAGACAGCGAGGCGGTGTCGCAGGATTTGGAGGATTTGTTTGTTGAGGCATTTTTGATAGACGATTTCGGCAGGTTCAAGAATCTGATTTTAAAATGTATTTTTCATGTAGAAAATAAATATGCAGACAGTTTTCATATTACGGACGGTATTTCAGATGAACATATTGATCAGGCACAGGATTTATCCGAACTGAAGGAATGTACTAAAAAGATACTGCAAAGGGTGCTGGAATTAAAGAGCAACAGTGTCCGATACAATAAAATTACCTGCGACGCGATCAGTTTTATCCGGAAACATTATGCGGATATTACCGTGGAAAGTGCGGCAAAGGAGCTTTATATCAGTCCTTCCTATCTGCTTTATGTTTTTAAAAAGGATACCGGAAAAAGCTTTAACAGTTATGTGATCGATTATCGGATGGAGCAGGCATGCGAGCTTTTAAAAGCTGGAAAAAAGGTTTACGAGGTCAGCGATATGGTGGGATATAAGAGTGTGAAGTTTTTTTCCACCCTCTTTAAAAAGAAATTTGATATTTCGCCGAGCCAGTATGTGAAAAATCTTTCAGGGGGACGGAGCATATGAAAAAGCATTCTGTTTCCCGGATATTTATTCGGTTTCTGCGGCGATACAGTCTGCGCACAAGGCTGATTCTGCTGTTAATTGTGTTTGCCGTTCTGCCGCTTCAGCTGGTGTTTAGCCTTGCAAATCATTTTTTGACGGATATTTTTGTGCAGTCTCAGTATAGCTACTGGGAAGTGAGCCAGATGGTGATTGAAAATAATCTGTATAACGTATTCAAGCAGGCGGATGCATGCTTTTACAGCGTTTTGAGAGATAACACCGTTTTTAAAACGCTGAATCAGGCACAGAACGAGCGCGGAGATTTAGAGTATCTGGAAACGAAACTCAAAAAGCTGGTGCAAAGCAACGGCATGATCAGTAATATCTCAATTGTGATGAATAACGACCGGATGCTTTCAGCAGAGGACAGTGTTTTGCCGCTGCGATGCGATATGCTGTCGGAGGTACAGTCAGCGCCGATTTTTATGCAGATTCCGACAGCGGATATGAAAGAGGAGCAAAGCGTGCAGGTTCGGACGCTGATTGACTTTTCCAGCGGAATCAGCTATGGATATATGATCGTATATTTTGACAATCGCTCCATTGACCGCTGTTGCAGTGAGGTTATTTCTGAAAATGATCAGTGCGTAATTCTGGACGGAACAGGAAAGCTGATCAGCGAGGGAGACAGAACTGAAAAAAACGGTGCGCTTTCTCTTTTTCAGAATAGCCGGCAAAGCGGTATGGTGAATACCGGAGAGTCTACATATTATGTCAAAAAGCTTTCCATTCCGTATGCACCTGTTTTGGACTGGTATATGATCTGTTCCTACTCCAACCGGGAAATGAATCAGAATCTTGCACGGCTTAACTGGTTTTTAACGCTTGCAGAGCTGTTTATTCTTGCGGTAGCGGCATTTGTGATTCTAAAGGTGACAGCCAGCACCACCCGGGCGCTCCGTGAATTTTCCAAAACCATGGAGGGGTACACCTTTGGCAGGGAGAGTCAAAAGCTTGTGGAAATTGCAGAGCCGCATGATGAACTTTATTTTCTGGAAAAAACAATGTACGATATGATGCACCGGATCGATCGGCTGATGGTGGAGGCAGAGGAAAAGCAGAAACGGCAGAGGGAGCTGGAACTGGATATTATGCAGGCGCAGATCAATCCGCATTTTCTGTACAACACGATCGACAGTATCAGCTGTGTTGCCCTCCGGGACGGACAGGTGGAGATCCGGCGCGTGGCGGTGGCGCTGTCCAAATTCTTCCGGATCAGCCTTTCCAACGGAAACAAGTATGTATCGGTACAGGATGAATTAAATCACATCCGGTATTACATTCAGATTGAACAGTTTGTTCTGAATAATACCTTTAATGTTACCTACGACATTGAGGAGGATATTCTGGATAAGAAGATTATTAAAATTGTCTTAGAACCTTTGGTGGAAAATGCAATCCGACACGGATTAAAGGAGAAAAAAGGAATCGGACATATCCGGATTGCCGGCTTTATTCTGGACGGAAAACTGCACTTTGAAGTGACGGACGACGGTGTCGGCTTTGACACCGGTATTTTAGAGGATCAGGAGCATAAATGTTTTGGCTATCATAATGTCAATCAGCGCGTCCGGTTAGAATATGGCGAGGGCTATGGACTTTCATACTATTCCGATCCCGGACATTTCACCCGGGCAGAGTTAGTAATGGGATATTTTGAGGAGAAATAAAAAAGGGGATGAAAAAAGGAGCGGCACTATCACCGCTCCTTTTTTGTATTCCGGGATGGTGTGAGCATCATCCCGGAATATGTTCTGAAAACAAAACTTATTGAATTGAAATCAGTCTGCTGTCGCCGAGGGGGCGCAGGGTTTTCATGCTTTCCAAAAGCATGACTTTTGCGTTCGTACCCTGTCCCTTCAACGGAACGGTGATTGCTCCGTCTGTCAGTGTTGCAGCGGTAATATCGGTCAGAGAAACTCCGGAAAGTCTGCCGTCTGCCTGGTAGACTGCCACAGCAAGGGTCGCCTTTTGTGACTGCGGTAAATATAGCCTTGCTAAAATTCCGTCTGTTGTCTGCTCTGCTGACAGGATTGCTGCAAAGTCGCCCGCCTTGACTGTAACAGGCAATTCATAGATGTTGTCGCCCACCTTTGCCAGGACAGTTACCTGATAGGTTCCGTCCGGCAGATGATCTGCAATAATGCGGCGGTTTTCTTTGTCCCATGTAATCTTAGGCTCAGAGGAGATGATACTCCAATCTGCGTCGTCACTGATATCTGATATTACCGGCTCTCTCTCCCCCGTTTCCTCATTCCAGCCATAATAGGTATATGCCAGCTGATAGGGTTCACTTTGGAACAGCGTATTGCTTGGAGCGGTCAGAGCGCTTTGTCCGTACAGATGCGTGTTTAAATACAGATAAATGCCGTTTGTTTCAGACGTGCCCACCTCGTTTACAGCTGCCACGCGAGCGTGGCAACCATTCTTGCTGCTGATGTCTAATACAAAAGCGGTCTGATCTGCCGGCAGACGGATGGGTTCTTCATCATCCAATGTCAGATCATAATAGAGGATCGGCCGTCCGCCGTCTCCGGCTGGCGTCCATTCAATCCGGGCATAGTCAGCTCCGACATACCCGCGAATTTCCGGAGCTGACGGCTCATCCGGCACATTCGCGTCCGGGGTACATTTAAAATACTGCGTTGCCCGTACCGGCATATTATCACTGTCTGAGGTCTTTGCAGAGATAGCAACGGTGTATTCCTTTCCGTTTTCATAGGCAGTATAACGGCTTGTTCTGTCGCCGCTGGTAAAGGAAATCCAGCTGCCGCCGTTAATGCTGTACTGCATAGAGTAACGGTTGTCGTATTTCTCACCAAAGAACTGCATACTGCCGTTTCTCGGCACTACAATCGGATTGATGATCGGTCTTGGGTCGGTTTCGCGGGGGTATCTGCTTTCGGTAGTTGCCGCAGGACCTGCGCCTTCGCTGTCACACGCGCGGACAGATATTTTATATTTCTGTCCATTTTCCAGTCCGGTGAAAACCCAGCGCAGTGTATCGCCAAAGACGAATGGCTCAATTGCCGTCCATTCTCCGTCATCCAGGCGAACTTCGTAGGAAATCTCATTTCCGCCGCTGCCGGCTGCAACAGGCTTCCAAACCAGTTCTAACTGCTTATAACCTGGAATCAGTCCGTTTATAATATCCGGAAAATTATACACCAGCTCCGGCTTGGAAAGGCTGTTCGGGATAGTCTGCTTTGTGTATGCAGCGTCTCCTGCTCCGGCAGAATTGATTGCACGTACTGCGAAATCATATGTTTGATTTGCCGTAAGTCCTGTAAAGGTATAGCTTTTTTCCAATCCGATATTTGTCCAGCTTGTGCCGCCGTCGCTGGAAACCTGGTATCCTGTGATGCTGGTGTTTCCGGTCGCTCCCGGCTCAGTCCAGGAAAGCGTCGCCTGCTGATAACTCAGCTCTGCTTTTAGCTCTCTCGGACGGGAGGAAACAGCAGAAGCAGCAGACGGTGTTGCTTTCACAGATATCTCGTCTGAAAAACGGTTGGTTGTGCGCGAGTTGATCAGAACCTCATATTCCACTCCGTTCGTCAGATTGGAGTAAGAGTATTCTCTTTCCTGGCTGCGGTCAATATTCTTAATGTCAAGATAGGAGTCTCCGTTTTTTAAAAATATCTGGTAGGTTTTAAATGCAATTTCAGGCACAAGCTCGGTTTCTCCCCAGTATTCCGGTTCATCCCATGTGACAGTGATTTTTCCGTTCTCCGGAAAGGCTTTTATATTCCGGATGGGATCGGGGTTGTTTTCTGCATGCCACACCTCAAATTCATACCATACCGGCTCACTTTCGCCGCATTGATTGACTGCCTTTACGCCAATCGTGTATTGATTTCCGATCGTTAATTCGTCCGAAACGGTCAGGCTAAAGAGATGACCGGATTGCACGGTTTTGCCGCTGCTTTTCCAGATCATCTGACCGTCGTCTGTGGTATACGCTTCGTGATCCCTGATAGTGTAGAGATAGTCTGTGATGCGTTCACCTCCGTCATCCTCCGGAGAGTACAGATCAATCGTAACCGGGTTTACAAGGCGGTACATGTTACCGCTGAATCGCGGCGAACCGGGAGAGGTCGGCTCGGTTACGGTATAGGTCAGAGAAACATATGCCGCTGTCTGACTGTTTGCAATTGTCAGCGTGTCGGTATGCGTTCCGACCTCCAATCCCTTTTTGGGTGCGACCCGGACGGTTGCAGAATCGCCGGATGTTCCCTGTGCTGTGAGGGAGGAGGATGAAAGGTTCTGTGTAATCTCAAACGGACTGTTCTTTCCCAGGCTTGCTGCAAATCCGTTCAGCGCAGCAGTATGGATATTGCTGACGGTAACAGTCTGTGCGGCTGCTGCCGGTGTTCCGCCCACCTTGTCATAGCGAACACTTCCGAAATCAAGCTCAGCAGTATCTGCCGCAATCCAGGTCGGCGCCTCATACGGTGTGACGGTGACGGTAAAGGTGTTTGAAAGAACACCGCCGATATTCAATTGCAGATCATAACTTCCAGGCTTTACATTTCCGTTGATCAGTACGTCAAAGCAGTAAGGATCGGAGGATCCGATATTCGTTCCGCCTGTGTACAGACTCATGCCAAACGGCGCACCCTCCAGTGCAGTATATGCCTCGCGGCTGACTCCGGGTGCGGTAACCGTAAAGGATGCCCTGCTGATATATCCGTCCGTAGCAGGTCCTACCTGACTGATTTGGGCAGATGCCGGCGATACGGTTACACTGGACGGGATCACACCCTCCGGCTGCGTCACATCGGAAGTAATATAGGTAATCACCGGGAAACGCTGCACCGCATTTTCCTGATTAAAATCGTAAATATAATGCAGAAGTTTCCAGTTAAACGACGCTTTTTTCGTTCCGCCGTCTGTGTTAAAGCCGTCGCCCTGACCGCAGACCGTTCCCTCAAAGCTTGTGCCGACTGCACGTGTTTCGATCTTTCCACGTTCATACTCTTTTTCCTGAACATATCCGCCGGTAATTTTTGTGCCGACCTCGGCATATTTCAGAATATTTTCCGCAGAAACCTCTGTTCCGCCGCCCAGCTTTGTGCTGACCGACATTCCGGCAGAAGAAGTATTCGATTTTTCCTTTGTAATTTCAATGGACTGCGTCTGACTGCTGTTGTTTGCCGGAAAACCGGACACACTTTTGTGAACCATAACGCTGCCGTTTAGAATATTTTTTCCGCTTGGCTCGCTGTGCGGATAGGTTTCCGGCTTGCCGGCGGTGTGTCCGAAAATGCTGTCGATCTCCGGCAGGGCGTCTGCGGCATATTTTGCGAATTCGTTATAGTCATCCCGTGAAAGACTGGCTGTTTTGACGGAATCCGAACCCTTGTGCGGTACATAGACTACATACGGTGTTTCGGTTCGCGTGCCGTCCTCGCCCTCGTAGAATGCGGTGTATAAATACGCGTCATATCCAACGGTTGCAAGAACGATTGTGTCTGAACCGCCGCTTGCAGAAAAGCTTTGTGTATACGATACCTCAAGTGAGTTTTCCTGCTCGTTGGAAGAACTCCGGAGCGCCTCGCTTTCTGCCTCAAATACGGCATCCGCGCCGCCTGCTCCGGCTTTTACTTCCATTGATAAATATGCTCCGGCAGAAATGGTAAAGGATTCAGCAGTACCGGTGGAGGTGGCAATGCTTCTGCCGTAGGTGGTTGCGCCGTTTGTGTAGTAATCTGAGGGGAGCGCATTAAAATACGGCGGTGATGCGAGTGCGGCAACAATGACAGGATCTGCCCAGAAAAATCCGTGTTCCTCGTAGCGGAGATAGACTGAGTCGCTGTCGATATCCGGCATTGCAGTTACACTTTCATGAGAGGTCTGATCAAAGAGAGCAGCATTTGTCTGATATCCGTTTCCCAGACGGGAGAGATAGTAAGTTTTAAAGCCATCCTCGGTATACGCACTGACAAATGCTGCATCCTCATAGGCTGTTCCGTTAAAGCTTATGTTAGCAGTTTTAATATTATACACGTTGATTCCGTTGTTAAAAAATACGCATTGCTTGTCGGTAAAACCGGTGATCCTTTCCTCTCCGTTTGTCTGAATGCCTGTATAGGACAGACCGTCCGTCCTGGTGAAATAGCTGTAGGTGTAACCATCTGCACAGCGCACAAAGGGTATGTAGGTCTGGTCTGCAATCAGTGTTCCGGAGGAGATGATCCGGGCATCCGCATGCTCTGACTTTACCTGTTCGGCATATCCGAAATCATCCTTTAAAACGCCGATCCTTATGGGCGCAGCATCGGTTTTCTTTGCGTGGTAAACATAATCGCTGTCGCTCATAGGGGAGCTGTCCACCCATCCGTGGTGGTAGATTCCGCCATGGTGTACCGTAGAGGTTTTGAAGCTTTGGTTGCTCTTGTTATAATCAAAAGCAACCACATAATAGCTTGGCGTGTACATTTTCTCGCCCGAATATGCCGCCCAGGCATGGACGGTTTCCTTGAGGGACATAAAAATGGTGGGCGTGCCGGAATTGTCGATGTCGCAGATCGTCACATCAAAGCCGGACGCCTCTCCGGAGGTAGTGCTAAGACTTAAGTCTGAAAGCGCGTTCTGAATATTCCAGGACAGATTTTTGCGCTTTTCGTATATCATCTCAGATACTGTCGGCGCGCCGCCGATATAATAAAGCGCATACATACTGTTTGCATAGGTGGGAGTATACTGTACCTTAGCGGAGGATATTGCCGTCACCAGATCGTCATATCCGTCGCCGTCAATATCTGCCGCCGCCATAGACGCGGTCACACCGGGCGCACCCAGATAGCTGTTTCCGACAGAGGACTGGAGGCTGTTTTGAATGAATGCCGGCTCGCTTTCCCAGCCATCGGCTTCTTTCCAGCTCAACGCGGTTCTGCCGTCCTCTTTCAGTTTCCAGAGATAGCTTCCGCCGTACCGGTCAAAGCCGTATGGAACGGAGCTGCCGCCGCGAAGATTTGTCGGTGTTGCGGTGACAATTTCATCATATCTGTCGCCGTTTACGTCCGCACATACAATTTCCATGCAGTTTACAAATTCGCCGATATTGTCAAAGAAATCTGCACTGCCCTCATAAAGCACGGCAACCGGAACTGCAAAGGTCAGCGCATCCGCCTTTGTTACGCACAAAAGCAGAAGTGAGTTGTTATCAGTTGTTTTTGCAGCGACAAGCACAGCAAGCTGATTTTTTCTGCCGTCTGCGTTGAAGTCTCCTTCGCTCATCGCCAGCGGCTTATAGCCATAATCAATACTGTACGATTTTTCGTTTACCGAAAAGTTTCTTTCCAATGTGATATACACATTTGTATTTGCCCAGGACGCACCGTCATTCCCGAATACCTGCCCCTTGTTTTCAAACAGGTACAACGGCTCACGGACATCCGACAGACGCGTACCGTCATGATAGGGCAGATTCAGGTTATTATCACTAAGATCGTCCAGCTTTCCGAAAATCTTTTGGAGAAGACCTGCCCCTGCATCCTCCTGCGTTGTCTTTGCCAGCGCGCTCATTGGTGCAATGGCGCAGGCAAGGCTTAACATCAGAGAAATAAGCCTGCGTTTCATAATAAAAACTCTCCCTTCATAGATGAAATCTTTTAACCTTATTATAACAGAGAATTTATGATCATGAAATTGGCCACTGGCTAATTATTTTTATTCTCCGGTTGGGTAATACCGAAAATCGGTGTTTTTGTCAGAGGGCATCGCAAAAATGACAGTTCCGCTGACATCGGTAAATTTGCAGCAACGTCCCTCTGGTAAATCCAGCCACTCCGGCTCGTAATGGGTCATATGCCATCTGCCGTCCGTCTCATGCTTTTCATATGCATAGACAAAGCCGGAATGCTCCGGGAAGAAATACAGATCGGCATGCAAAAGTCCGAAAACTTTTATTTTCCGGCGGTAATAATAGTCCACCGGCGGATGCTCATGACAGCTGACAATTCCCTCATCCTGCCGGACAAAAACTCTGCATTCAGCATGCACAGCCTTTGGAAAGTGCCAGAGTGCAAAGCCATCCTTAAGACGTGTTTCATATCCGTCCAAAACAGGCGCACCGAGCGGCAGTTTTATCCGGATTCCGACCGTTGTATCTGGCAAAAAGGCAGAAAACAGAAATGCCTGGTCATGACGGCTGATGGAGAGAACCGGAGCAGGGGAATCTGGCTCAGAGCGGTCAAACGACAGATGATAACCAAATTCCGAAAGCAGGGAGTGTGCAGCTTCTTCTGTTTTTGCGTTTCTGGAATCCGAAGTGCAAATCCAGACCGTATTTTTCTGTTTTCGGATACTGCCGTCTGATGCAAAAAAGCTTAAAAACTCTTTTCCGGCATGAGACGGATTCCCGTAAAAAAGAATTTTTCCGCCGGATGCGGCATAGGCTAACAACTTCTTTTCTATCTGGCTTTCCGGCTTTGGAATCGGAGAAACCAATACGGATGCGCGGTATAAAGAGAAATCCTGACGGCAGAAAAATTTGGATGAGACTACCGCAGAAACCGGCAAGCCGTGATTGATTGCACCGCACAAAAACCAGTCCTCATAATACATTTTGGAAAGCTCCTCCGGTGTTTTTGCACACATATATTCCGGGAACGGATAAACCCAGACGATCGGCGGAATCGCGTCCGGTGCGTCTCTTTTTGCCTGTAATAAATGCGGAATAACCTCATGGACGCATTGCTCCGGCATATTTCCGAATGAATTATCAATGGTTAATAAATTCAGATGCGTGGGCGGCTGCACAGCGCCGTTTTCATCAATCCGGACAAGAGAAAGCGGCAGGTAAATATCGTGCGGAAACCGATAATAGCGGTCGTACCATGGAGAATTTAACCACCAGGGATCATGCAGGTAAAAGCGGTACAGATATTGGTTCTTCGGCAGCTCACAGATGCGGGAAAGGTATCCGGCAAGTTCTAAGCCGAAGTCTTGATTCAGCGCTGCCCAGGGGGAGTTCGGAGGGGGGAGCAGATTGAAATTCCCGCGGTAAATCTGATCCAGCGGTACGCCGTCTGTGGAATAGTCAATGCCGGCGGTCATGTTTGTTCCGCGTGTTTCCACCGGAAAATCAGGGCATTCCTTTCGGAAAAGCGTCCAGAAATCATACACATCCTGCTTGATTTCGGAAAGCTTGTCTGTATAAAATGCATTGCCATCAAAAATTGCGCCCTGATCGCTCCAGGTGTCGCGCCCGAATCCAAAGCCGTTGGAAAGCCAAAGATAATCAAAGCCTAATGCTTTCAGATAGCATTCTGCCTGCCTGCCAAAGAATGTTCCAAAGGGAAGTCCCTCCGGGATTCCGTCCGGAAATCCGGCATAGGAGAGAGAATCGGCATGCAGACGGCTGTAGGAGCAAACCATGCTGTTTTCGCCCATATCGCCGCCCATGCAGATCTCCGGATGGCGGTTGTATTTAAAGTCTGAGCGTGCAAATTCCGGTCCCGGATCAAATGCCGCACCGATTTTAATAGATTTATCCGGAAAGGCTTCTGCAAGCGTTTTGCGCATAATTCGGATGATGTTTTGAAAAATCCGGTAGGTCATGACAGGCGGAGCGTCCATATAGGGGTGTCCCTGGCTGTGGATGTCTGATTTGTCCGGATCAATTTCCGGCTTGAAAAAGCTGAATGCCGGGTTCTGGTTTCCTGTTCCGATCCAGTATGCCCATTCAAAGGAATCGTTTAAATTTCCGCGGAAATCAAGAATTTCCGATCCGTCTGCCGCCCAGAAAAGCACGCGGACGCAGTTTGCGTCCGAAACCAAAGCGCGCCAGTCCTCGCAGATTTTACGGCAGACAGTCTGAATATAGGAATCGCCTGTTTGCTTGAACGGCTTTAAACTGACCTCTAAGGTGATTTCCTCAAACATGACGTTCACCTCCGACAATCACCGATTCAATTCCAAGCACATCGGCAATTTTCTGTATTGTTGCCGCGTGATGACCGATTCCCAAAGCATAATGGTGTGTCGGACCCTCCATGACCCATTTCTTAATAAATTCCTTTGTGGTAGGCGCAAAGAATCCGCGCGTATTTGTGTTTCCGGTAGGGGGAATCGGTCCTTTTTTGGAATATCCCTCGCCGATCACAAACTTGAATTTACCGTCCGCTTTCTGCGTAATTCCAAGCATGGTGATTTCGCCTTCTTTGAGTTTAAATTCTACCGATGCGCCGCCGCCCGGCTTGCCGTGATATTTCAAAAGACTCCGAAGAACCGGCTTTCCCTCTGCGATTTTTAAGTGGTGCGGTCCGTCGTGACCGACTAAGATAAAATCTTCGGCAAAATCAAAGGGATGAAATTCTGCAAAGCTGCCGCCAATATCCAGTCGATCCATAATCAGCATAGCAATACAGGTTTTTAAATCGTATTCTCCGCACATCGGAAATCCCTCGGCGTTTAAAATGGAATTGCCGGCAATCAGGGAGGTGGCGGTCAGACGGTTTGCACTTCCCTCTGTACCCTCATAGTAGTAGGCAAGTCCGGTCAGGTCGTGCCGGCTGATCATGCGGTCGAGGGCAGCGGCTGATTTTGCAGACTGGTATAGATCCTGTTCGGTCAGCTTTACCGTGACCGGGTCGGAAACGGGGTCGGGCATATCAAATTCCTGCTGAATCAGAGAAATTTTCTCCTGAATTTCCTGCTCGGTCACATCTTCCGAAAGCTTCGTCAGCTCATCCATCTCCAAAAGCGGAACGTGGATTCCGAATGCGGCAGCAGCTGCGGTCGGATCGGTGTGCATATCGTACATTGCCTCCAACACGTGCCCCATTAAGCCAATCCGCGCACCTTTCAGACTGTGTAAAACGCGTGCAATTTCGCACCAGGTATGCAGCTCCCGTCGCGCGTCTGCATCCTCATAAAGCGTTCCTAAAATCACATCGGCAATCTTTTTTCCGAGGCGGTTTGTCACACCGCAAAATTCCGGAACAGAACAGATATTATCGTTTTCTAACTGCATAAAGGTGCATGCCTTGGTATAATCTAAAGCTGATCTTGGCTGGAGCGCTGTCAGAATCACAGGCATCCCTGAAGACTGTATGATGGGTGCAAACACAGAGGAGGTTGCATAGGTCACCATATTGCAGAAAAGAATGTCAGCGTCAGAGCTTTGAATTTTTTTTGCAGTCTCAAAGCCTTTCTGGCTGGAATCCACCATGCCAAAGTCAATGACCTCCACGTCCTCTGAACGGATCAGGTTGCAGAAATCCTCATGATATTTCATGATTTTTTCATAAAGTCCGGGAAATTGCTCCCAATAGACAGCATGCGCCACAGCAAAAATACCGATTGTGGCAGATCGTTTCATTTTTCGTTCAATCATTATGAACACTCCTTTGCTTTTTTTCTTGATTATATCATAGATATGTGTTATACTGTTAGTAGAAAATACGCAAAGAATAGTATAAAATAAAGAAGGTGTAAACATGCATATTTCTGAAATCCGTCCTTTTGTACGGTTTGCAAGATATTTAAAAATGGATGGTGATAGCCGTTATCCGGAGTTTGTGCCAGTGGACGCGCGGCTTTTTTACATGATGTCCGGTGAGGGAATGATTCGGTTGGAGGAAAAGCAGTTTCGGATGTGCAAGGGAAGTGTTCTTCTGATTCCGCCCGGACAGCGTTACCATCTGGAAACACCGGAGAGGCAGGCGGTCTATCTTGCTTTGAATTTTGACTATACCTTTTCCGCGTCCGATCAAAGCGTTCCGATTCCGCCTGAAATTTACAGGGAGGGAATGGAACAGCCAGAGGGGGTGGAGTTTGAAGATCCGGAGCAGTTTGACGGATTTTTTTATGCAGAGGAATTTTCAAAGATTGAGGGTGTGCTGGTAAAGCTGGCATTTGAATATGCCGGTCGGCTGATGTTTTTTGAGGAAAAAGCAAGCGCATATCTTTTGGAGATTTTATCCGACTGTATCCGGGAAAAGAATCTGCGCCGAATTTGCCCGGAGGGAACAAACTGCCGGATTCATGATGTGATTGCCTATTTGCAGGAGCATTTTGCGGAAAATATCACAAATGAGACGCTGTCGGAGCAGTTTCATTTTCATCCGAATTATTTAAGCAGCATGGTGAAACTGTATACCGGTATGCCGCTTCATTCGTATCTGCTGCATGTCCGGATTGCAAATGCCATTGATCTTTTGGAAACCACCAGTCTGTCAATTGGTGAAATTTCTGCTGCTGTCGGCTTTTACGATCACAGCTATTTTACAAAATATTTTAAACGTCTGACCGGAAATACCCCGAATCATTTCCGGAAAACGGTATAACAGATTCGCTTTCCCTCCAGGCGCTTGGAGCAATTCCGGTTTTTTTCTTAAACAGGCGCGAGAAATAGAGCGGATTGTGGATTCCGACCGAAAGAGACGCCTCTTTTACCGTTACATGATGATTTTGCAGGAGATCCTTTGCGCGCTCAATTCTTAACGTCATTAAATATTCCTGCGGAGATGTGCCGTACTGTTCGTGAAATAAAGCGATCAGCCTGCTTTGTGAGATGTGAAATCGATCTGAAAGTTCCTTAATACGGATGGAATGCGGGTAATTTTCCTCCATAAATTTTGCAACATTTTCGCAAATGTCCGACTTTGCAGGACGTATTTTTTTCTTGTTTTCCTCCATATGGACAGACAAAAGCTCAAATAAAACTGCGTTCATTTTCATAGTCTCTGCCCATGGATTTTCATAATGCTCGGAAAGATTTTTTCTGAGAATTTCTATGCATTTTCGTGCGTTTCGGAAATGAAATACATGATTGCAAGCCGAAAGACCGCATTCTGTCAGCAATTGTGCCACATTATTTCCGCGAAACATAATCCAGATTGTTTCGTAGGGATCGTTTTGATCAGCAATAATATCCTCTTTTTCATTTGCCGCAACCAGATAACCGTCTCCGGCGGAAAAATCGGTTTGCATAAAGCGTCCGCGTCCGGAGATGACATAGTGCAAAATATAAACATCACGCAGCATTGTCTGGTGCATGCCGGGAGAAATTTGGTTATATCCGATTTCAACTGCAAAAATCTGACCGTCCATCCAGACGGTTGGAATGCGCAGTTGCATGAACCAGTTATTTTTTAAATCCTGTTTACAGATCATATGAAAAAACCTCTCAAAAAAATAAAAGTAAATATGTGTATATCATATCAAAATTAATGCATGTTGTCAAGCGCCGTATTGTGATATAATTAAGAAAAAAAGAAATGAGTGATTTTTATGGTATTGTCAAAAAATGAATGGCTTGAAAATAACCGTCAGGAAGAATATAACGGCTTGTTAAATCTTGCGTATACAACTCTGATGAAAAATGTGTATGAAGATCACGGCTATCTGTGGAGTCCGTACCGCTGTATCAGTCCGGGACGTGCTCTTTCACCGGATGGGGACGGTTTCCGCGGAATCTGGAACTGGGATACGGCATTTCACTCTGTCGGCGTGTCGCGCTGGAATCCGGAGCTTGCGCGGGAAGGACTTTTAGGATATATGCAGTTTCAGAAAGAGAACGGGTTATTTCCGGATGTCATTTGGGAACACGGAGGGATTTCGGATGCTTTTTCCAAGCCACCTGTGCTTGCCTGGGCATGTGAAATTGTATATAAGAGGGAAAAGAATACGGAGTTTTTAAAAAAGGTTTATCCGATGCTGGTGAAAAATGAACGCTATTGGGTAGAGCATCGGTGCGACCGCGGACTGTTCTTTTATGACAGTGAGGATCGAGGAAGTGAGGATTACGAGCTGCACGCACGCTATGAGTCCGGATGGGATAATGCAGTCCGCTGGGATGACGGCATTGTGAACAAATGGCCGATTGATCTGAATTGTTTTATGGTGATGACCTACCGTTCCCTTGCCTTTATTGCACATGAACTTTCCTGTTTTGAGGAAGAAAAGAGCTGGATGGAAAAAGCGAAAAAATTGAGCGTTCTCATCAATGAAAAGCTGTGGAATCTGGAGTATTATGCAGATACAAACCGGGAGACGGGTAAAAGTTCCAGGGTTTTATCTCCAGCGTCCTTTATGCCTTTGTATATTGGAATTGCGTCCAAGGAACAGGCAGAAAAGATGGCGAAAATTGCAGAGGAAAATTTCCAATGCAAAATGCCGACCGTCTCTTTTGATAATCCGGAATATTCTACAGACTATTGGCGCGGACCGACCTGGCTGAATGTTGCCTATTTTGCGGCAAAGGGACTTAAGAATTATGACATGGAGGTTTCAGAAAAAATCAGAGCGTCCGTTTTGGAAATGTGCGCAAAAGATCCGGAGCATATTTATGAAAACTATAATTCAAAAACAGGAGAAGGACTTTGCTGCAATCATTTCAGCTGGAGCTGCGTCTTTATTATTGAGTTTATTTTAAACTTTCAGAAGAAGGTTTTTTAGAAGTCTGGATGATTGCTTATGACGATTATTCCATATTTTTGGTCGAAAAGTCAATAGATTTTTGAATCTGGCTGTGTTATAATGATTAACAAATAAAAAATTGTTTTTCAGAGAGGATGAGAAAATGTGGAACAAATCGAAAAGAATACAGTTCCGGGAGACAATCAATTAAAAGGCAAAAACGGTGTATTTTTTATCGGAGAGGGGAAAGGAT
>CAKSJF010000002.1 GCA_934462945.1 uncultured Clostridia bacterium
ATATTACCTGCTATTTTAGTAGTCGGCGGAATCGGACTGATATTCGGCTGTATTCTTGCGTTTGCATCGGTGATTTTTGCGGTGCAGACAGATGAGAGAGAGGAACAGGTTTTAGAGGTATTGCCGGGTGCAAACTGCGGCGCATGCGGCTTTGCCGGATGTTCTGCCTATGCGGCTGCTGTGGCAAAAGGAGAAGCCGGAGTCGGCTGCTGTTCAGTCGGAAAAGCGCCGGTGGCGGCAAAGATTGCGGAAATTATGGGTGTTGCTGCGGAAAATGCAGCTCCTAAAACTGCAAAGGTATTCTGCGGCGGAACATGTGAAAATGCGTCTCAGAAATTTGAATATGTCGGCATGCAGGATTGTATTGCGGCAAATAAGGTTGCTGGTGGTGCAAAAACATGTGCATATGGCTGTTTAGGACTGGGAACATGTGCAAAGGTCTGTCCGTTCGGTGCAATTTCGGTGCAGGACGGTGTTGCGGTTGTGGATGAAGATAAGTGCGTGGCATGCGGAAAATGTGTGGCAATTTGTCCGAAGCATGTGATTCGGATTGTTCCGGCAGGAAAGAAAGTGCATGTTCTCTGCTCGTCCAAGGATGCCGGTGCTGCGGTGAATAAAGCATGCAAGACCGGCTGCATCGGATGTCGGATTTGTGAGAAAAACTGTCCGAAAGAGGCAGTTCAGGTGGAAAATAACCTGGCTGTGATTGATTATGAGAAGTGCATTGGTTGCGGAATCTGTGCGCAGAAGTGTCCGAAAAAGGTAATTACAGGCAGACGGGAACAAAAGGAGGAATAATTATGCCATTTATTGAGACAAAGGTGAATGTTAAAATTTCAGAGGAGGCAGAAAAGAAGTTAAAAGCCGGACTGGCAGACGCGATTGCATGCTTCCCCGGAAAGGATGAATCCTGGCTGATGCTGAATTTTGAGGATCAGTGCCGGATGTATTTTAAAGGGAAAAACGATCAGCCGATGGCATTTTTGTCGGTAGATCTTTTAGGGCAGATTGACGCTGCTGCGTCGGAGAAGATGACGGCAAAAATCTGCACGCTGATGCAGGAGGCTCTCTCCATTGACCCGTCCTGTGTTTATGTCAAATATACCGGCATCCAAAATTGGGGCTGGAATGGCGGAAATTTCTGATATGAGTAAAAAAACAGCCGCGATTCCGGTAGAAAAAAACAAAATCTATGAGGTACAGATTCATGCGCTGTCCTCAGAGGGGAATGGAATTGCCCAGATTGACGGATACACCCTGTTTGTTCCGCAAACGGCGGTGGGGGATGTGGTACGCGTTCTGGTGTTAAAGGTGAAATCCTCTTACGGGTATGCAAAGACGGTGGAAATTCTAAAGCCGGCTGATACGCGCCAGATGCCGTTTTGCCCGGTGTTTGACAAATGCGGAGGATGTACGCTCCAGCATTTGCAGTATCCGTTTCAGCTTGCCGCAAAAAAGCAGTTTATTGAGGATGCCTTGCAGAGAATCGGTGGATTTTCCGGTTTGCATGTAGATGAAATGATTGGTATGGAGCATCCGTACCGGTATCGGAATAAGATGGTTTTTCCGATTGGCTGGCAGAACGGAAAAATCACAGC
Source organism: uncultured Clostridia bacterium (assembly GCA_934462945.1). GTDB lineage: Bacteria > Bacillota > Clostridia > UBA1381 > UBA1381 > RQCD01. Next base: position 1,599 of record CAKSJF010000002.1, read on the forward strand.
CGGTTTTTACCGGGAACGGTCGCACGATCTGGTTCCGCTTTCCGATTGTGCATTGGGAGATTCGGAAAATCAGAAGATTCTCCGGGCGGTTGTTTCCTATATGGAGGAAAACGGAATTTCACCTTATGATGAGACAAGCCATACCGGCTGTGTGCGGCGCGTGTTTATCCGGCAATCCCGGCATTTCGGGGAGCGGATGGCGGTTATTTCTGCAAACAGTAAAAAGCCTGTGTACCCGAACCGTCTGGTAGAGGCAATTCAAAAAGCATGTCCGTCTGTGTGCAGTATTTACTGGAATCAGAATTGTGAAAAGAATAACCTGGTTTTGGGAAAGAACAATCTTTTGCTTGCCGGAAAACCGACCATCCGGGATTGCCTTTGCGGTCTGGAATATGAAATTTCGCCGCATAGCTTTTTCCAGGTGAACCCGGAGCAGACTGAAAGACTTTATCAGAAAGCGCTGGATGATGCAGAGCTTTCCTCCGGTGACACCGTTTTGGATGTTTACTGCGGAATCGGAACGATCTCTCTTGCCGCGGCAAAAAGGGCAGGAAAGGTGATCGGAGTGGAAATTGTTCCGCAGGCGATTGAGGATGCGAAAAAGAATGCAGAAAAGAACGGAATTTTCAATGCAGAGTTCTATGCCGCTGACGCACAAAGCCTTGTTCCAAAGCTAATCCGGGAGGGTGTATGCCCGGATGTGGTGATATTAGATCCGCCCCGGAAAGGAAGCGATCCGGATACCCTTTCGGCGATTCTTTCCGCAGCTCCGAAACGGATTGTCTATGTCTCCTGTAATCCAGCCACTCTTGCGCGCGATCTGAAAATTCTTTCCGGTCAGTATCAGATTCAAAATGTCGCAGGAGTTGATATGTTTCCATGGACAAACCATGTAGAGACGTTTTGTCTGATGACAGGAAAATAAGCAATAATTTTCAAAGCATTTTCATCACTATTCAATTTGTTGATATTGCTGAATTTCTTTTCTTTGATTGACAAAATTAAAAAAGTATAGTATAATATAATTAACATCTCCCTCAGGCCTCTGCGGTAATGCATGCACACTTGAGGGTGTTCTGTTTTCGGGAGATACATATGATGTCATATAAAGAGTTTAAAACAATTAACGAACAGCTAAATATACTGAAATCTCGCGGTTTAACAATAGACAATGAAGAAGAAGCCGATGATTTTCCTTAAGCACAATATCGTGGGCGGTCTGAAGGGGATGACATTTTTGACATCCCCTTTATTTGCGTTTATTGATTATTGCCTGGTATTGATATAATCGGAAAGTCTGGTCATGATAGACGCAAGCTGTGCTCTGGTGAGGTTTCCTTTTGGATCAATCAGACCGTTTGCGTGTCCCTGAATCAATCCCATTTCAAAGCAGACTGCCATATTCTCTTTCGCATAGTCCGAAATCTGTTCGTAATCGCTGTGATTTTGGATGTCGGTTGAGCCGTCTGGAACGAACAGTCTTTTTTCGTTCAGATAGCGTACGATCATTGCGGAAATCTGTTCCCGGGTTACAAAGCTCTCAGGGGCAAATTCTGTTTCGCTTATCCCTTTTACAACATTATTTTCCGCACCCCAGGAGACGTAGCCTGCATAGTACTGATCTGCCGGAACATCTGTAAAGACTGACGTTGCGGTTTTGATGTCATCCTTTGAAAATCTTCCAAGAACCGTCACTGCCATGGCGCGTGTTACTGTTCCCTCCGGGTCAAAGAGCGTATCCGAAATACCGGCAAACCATCCGTTTTCAACGCTGTTATAAATATCGTTTTCTGCCCAATGTCCCGAGACATCTGTAAATTTCTTTTCTGTGGATGGCTTTGAGGTATCCGGTATTGTAATATCCGGCTTTTTGCTGCCGGATGTTGAACCGCCGCCAGAGGACGAGCCTCCGCCGGATGTGCCGCCGCCGGATGTGCCGCCGGAACGGGAAACTGTTACAGTAAAGGGGACGGATGAGGTATCGCCGTTTGTCTGATTGTTTTCATTTACCGTTACAATTTTTGATTCTGTCAATGAAATTGTTCTTCCCGCACTGCCGCTATAGGTGTAATGCAGGGTGGCAATTTTTTGTTTTCCGGCGCTGTATTGATTCGAGTTTGAAAAGAATCCGAAATAAAGGCAACCGTCCTTGACCGTCTGTACCCTGGATTCATTTTGAAATGCATCCGCCCAGACAACGGACGAAAACTCCACATCGCCTTGTGACGGTTTTATCCCAAATTCTGCTCCTGCAAATGCAGCATCGGTTTCCAGGTAGAGATCAAAAGAGACTTCTGTATCATTTTTTCCTAACGTAATGCTGGTAGCCGACGGAGTGATTTGTGCCGCATATGCAGAAATAGAAGAAAAGCATAGCGCCGCAGTCAGCAGTATTTTTTTAAATCTGTTCATAATTTCCTCCTGCAAAACCGTATCAATTATTTTGTAAAGTTCAGCCAGATTGCCATATAATCTTCTATGTCAATTCGGTTATCGCCGTTAAAGTCACATTTGGATGCCTTGCTCCACTCTGTGCTGTTCTGGTCTGCGCGGTAATAAAGCTGTGCCTCGGTAATATCTAAAAGATCCACCGCGCCGTCTCCGTTCACGTCATAGGTGAGCGCGTCGGTAAAGGTCGCCTCTGCCGGACTGATGCTGTTTACTGCGCCATAGCGGACATTCTGCTCCGAATCCCAGCCAGATACCTTTAAATTGGTGATTTTCAGAGATGCGTTTTCTGCGCCGACCGTTATTTTTGCAACGTCGGTCGTCTTTTCGGCGGAAAACAGGCTGCTATCTGCATTTAAAAAGCCAAGCACCGAGGTGTATTGACCGTTTGCATCCCGGCGGACATCCCCGATGACTGAAAAGCCGTTTGCCCCTGTCAGCTGTACCTCGTCCGCGGACGTTTCAAACGCCAGCTGAACATTTGCAATTCTTGCTGCCTCTGAAAGCGAAAGGGTAAAATATGATTTCCCCTTTTCAGCTGCAACTCTGTCAGCTGTCAGAGCTGCTTTGGTTTCGATTTTCTCATCAAACGGCTGTTCCGGTGAGCTGGAATCTGTCACCGTGACGGTGCAGAATGCGCTGATGCCGTTTGCAGATGCCGCCGTAATTTTTGCGCTTCCTGCCGAGACAGCGGTAACAACACCCTTGCTGTCCACGGAGGCAACGGTACGATCTGAGCTTTCCCAGGTGACAGTCTTATCTGCCGCTGTCTGCGGAAGAACGGTTGCGGACAGCTGAAGCTTGTCGCCTTTTTTCATAGACGCAGAGGTTTTATTTAGCGTTATCTTTGTCACCTCATCGGTGTTTCCGCCCGGAATCGAGGAATCGATCACCGCAAAATATCCCAGGCTGTCTGTCTGTACCGTAAATGTTTTGCTGACCATAGAGGAGGAAACTTCCAGAATCTCGCTATCCTGCTCATGATACAGTCTTGCGTTTTTCGAGTAACCGTCCGGAAGTCCGATGCTTACGGTATAGGAATCAGCGCTGGTTTCCGGGTCGACAGAGATGTTGTATACGCGCAATGCTCCGTCAGCGGATTTTTCCAGAAATGCCTGATACGCATCCCCTGCATAAATTTCCTCTGTAATCAGACGGGAGCGCATAGAAAATTCGCCCTCCACCTTGATTTTTTGATCAAGCTGAATCAGGTAGAAGTTTCCGGGTGTGATGGAATCCAGATTGGAGACATCGGGGAGTACCTCGTATTGATAGCCCCAGTCTGCAACATTGTTGACTGCCCAACGCTCTCCGGTAGACCCTTTTTCTACATAGACGATCAGTGACCGCGGACTGTCCGGGAACATATCATATGCACCGAAGGTGTCGTCATTCGGAAATCCTATCACGCTCGCAGGAATGACAACTCTTTGCAGATTGGCACACCCCTCAAATGCTGCAAGCGTTATATTTGCAAGTCCATCCGGAAGCACCAGATTTGTCAGCGATTTGCAGTCTGCAAAGGCATACATCTCAATATTTGATGCCGCATCGGGAAAATCAACCGAAGAAAGACTGGTACACCCTTTCAATAAGCTGTGCGGAATGCTTGTCATTCCTTTTGGCAGTTTTACATGCGTCAGCTTTGTGCAGTCCTCAAATGCGCCGGAATCGAGCCTTTCCACTGTGTCCGGGATGGAAACGTCGGTCAGACCTGTTTTTTCAAATGCGTTTCCGCCTATAATTTTTACTGTTTCCGGGATGCTGATATCTGTTAATTTTTCAGCGCAGTTAAAAGCGCTTGCCCAGATGCGGTCTACCGTTCTGCCATTGACACGTTCCGGTATGGTGTAGCCGCCCGCTCTGCCGCTTGGATAAGCTGTCAGAGTCAGGTTCGGATTGTCGTATTGCGGAACGCCCTCGTCCACCCACGGACCAAACATAACGCCGTTTTCATCGGTGACATAATAGGGGTTTTCCGGATGAACCGTGATTTTGTCCATGCTGGTGCAGCCCTTGAATACGTTTGCTGTTACATAGGTTGCGACTGCCGGAATTTCGCACTCGGTTAATTTCGGGCAGTTGGCAAAAGCGCTCAGGCGGATAATCATATCCGCGCCGTCTGTCGGGTCTTCAAAAATAATGCGTTCCAGCTCGGTGCAGCCGTCAAATGCATGATATCCGATCACCTGCACACTTCCCGGAATTGTCACACTTGTAATGTTGTCGTTGTTTAAAAATGCTTCCCCGGCAATGATGGTGACGGTATCGGGGATTGTAATATCTCCGCCGTTGCCGTAATATCCGAGAAGCTGACCGTCTTTAATATTTGCGCCGATCAATCCGTCATTTCCGGCGGATACGCTGACGGAAAATCCCATCAGCATAGCCGCGGCTGTGATCAGTGCAGATAATTTGTTTTTGATTTTCTGTTTCATCTCTGCTCCTTATTAAAAATCACTTAAGTGGTTGAAAATGCCTATGTAGTCCTCAATGTCTACCTTGTTATCGCCGTTTACATCCATCACCTGTGCTTTTTCGCTCCAGTTTGCGTCTGCCGGAGTTGCCTGGTAATATCTCTGTGCCTCGGTGATATCGATAATATCAACCGTTCCGTCGTCGTTTACGTCATAGCCAGGAACAAATACACTTGCTGTGTCGGTGATGACGGTTACAGTGCCGTTCATTGCCGATTCGTCCTCGCCAACTACACCGGCTGCTTTCACAGCGGTGATCCCGGCAGTGATATTTCCGCTGATGCCAGCCTTTACCGGAACAGAAATTTCCGCAAGCTTTGTTTTTTCGTCAGAGGAGAAACCGGTAACGTTTCCTGTTATGCCGAGGTATGCTTTTAAGATCAGCTTGCCGTTCTCCTCTGCCCAGGTGGATGTTCCGCTGGTGAACTGACCGTTTGCCGGTACAACGATACCTGCATCAACCTGAGCAGCATCAAATGAAACCTTTAAAAGAACGGTACTTACATTTTCAGCCGTATCCAGGTAAATGCTATAAACCGCTTTTCCGTCCTTGATTTCAGGCTCTGCGGCAATGGAAACCGACGCAGAAACCGTTTTTACCTCCGGTTCTGAACCCAAAACGGTTACTGTGGTGTTTTCGGGTGTGTAGTATTTTGATGAATAGATAGAGGTGGGTTCAAAGGCTTTTGCAACATCCTTGTTTTTTACTACAATTTTGCTGCCGGCTTTCATTTCGGTGCAAAGTTCAGAGCCGAGTGTGGGAGCGGTTTCGTGTTCCAGAATAATTTCTTCAATCGCTTGCATGTTGTGGAAAGTGTAGCCGCCCAGACTTGTTACGGTTTGCGGAACGGTTACCTTTTTCAGTGTGGCATTGCCTCTGAATGTGTGCATTGCGGTGGAGGTTATGGGTTTGCCGTTCACCTCTGCCGGAATGGTAAACTCTGTTTCGGTTTTTCCGCCGGGGTATGCGACCATAACGGCATTGTCTCCGCTGACGTTATAGAGAATGTTGTCTGCGGTTGCAAAGCTTTGCGCGCCGTCCTTCATTCTGATGGAGGTAAGCGCATTACAGCCGTACAGAAAGTTAAACCGTGTGGAACTGAATCTTGCCGGCAGCTCGATGGAGGTAAGTGAAGTACAGTTTGCGAAGGATCCCATGTTAATGGTCAGCGAAGCTGCGGTATCCTCGGAAAATGTCACGGTATCCAGTGCAGAGCAGTCAGAAAATGCTGATGAACCGATGGTGCTTACCGACCCGGGGATGATTACGCTTTTCAGATTGATGCAACTTAAAAAAGCTTCCGAACCAATATCTGTATACCCCTCCGGAATCGTAACACCGGTGATTTGCTCATTGCCCTTGAAAGCGTCGCCGATTTCGGTAATCTTGTAGGTACCGCTGGGGAACTCTGCCTCGGTCGGCAGAACAATGTCGCCGCCCTTTCCGTTGTAGGACTTTACTTTTGTGGTATAGCTTCCGTAGGAATAAGAGCGGTCGATTGTAAAGTCGCCGACATCCACGAGAGCTGCATGTACGCCGGCTGCACTGATTCCCATAAGAATCACAGCCGAACACATCGTGATTGTAATTTTTCTGAATATATTTTTCATCATATCGTCTCCGTTCTAATCATTGATTGTAAATTTCTCCGCAAGCGGATGCATCGAATCAGCGTCCCAAAGCAGGATGGAGCAAGCCTGAGACAGCGTGGCTTCGTCTGCGGATATTTCATTTTCGCCCTGGCTTAATTCAATTCTTTCTTTCTGCGTGCCGGTCAGTCTGCCGGTTTCATCATAGGAGGCAAATATCAAATCTGCACTGCGGTTTTCAGAAGAAAGAATATGGATATTGTTCTGATCAAGACTTAAAATACTGCATTCCCGGACGGTATAGCGCACGGTACTGTCCGGAACGGTTATCGTTCCCTTTTGTGCGCTGCTGTCGGTTTGAAGGATGCCTGCGCATACTGCCCCGGATACAGACGCTGTTACCTCGCCGGTTTTTGTAATATCCAGCGGAATTGAAATTTGAGCCACCTGTACTTTATTGTCAGAGGAAAACCCTGCTTTCTGTCCGGTTCTGCCCAGATATGCCTTTAAGGAGGTATTGTCTCCGTTCGACCATTCGCTATGCGAAATGTCAAAGCAATCGCTTTCGGAAAGCTTCATTTCTCCTGCGCCGTCTGCCATAAAATCCAGCCGGAATATAAGCGTGCTCAGAGCATTTGTGTTCTGAATATACACATCATAATCAATTCCCTCCGCTGTCCGTCTTGGTTCAAGGGTCAGTGTAGTCTCCGGAGCTGCGGCAGCCGCTGTAATATTTGCTGTCAAAAGCATTGCTGCAAGCAGTCTGGCTGATTTTTTTTGTTTTAACATGTTGTCACCTCTTTCTTGGTTAGTTGCAACTAACCTTATGTTAAAAAAATAAAAGACTCTTTTTCTATGCATCCCTCCAAAATAGTTAGACTAAACTAACTGCATGTCTTTTAAAAAGAGCCGCGTCTCACAGCTCCGATGTTTGGTCGTCACACCATAATTAACAAAACAGAGTATAGCACATCCTTTTTGCCTTGTCAATACTATAAAAAATTTTTGTAGATACTTTACAAATGAATTTCTTTATGCTATACTTTACCTTGTTAGTCGTCACTAACCGTAAATAACGCCAACTTATTTACGAAAGGATTTACAGAATAAAAGATGAATAACAAAGTTTTAAAACGGATTGCATCTGTCTTTGTTTCTGCATGCCTTCTTGCTTCCGGCTCGGAGGTGTTTGCGGATACAGACGGTATTTTTGCGGCGGCATCTGATTCTTTTGAAAATGCTAAAAGAGGAGAAATTGTCCGCATTGTCGTTGAACTGGAGGATGCGCCGCTTCTTTCACGCGGCAAAGCGGTCAGCACGTATGCAAGTGTTTCCGATTTTCTTGCGTCTGATGAAGCAAAAAAGATGGAACAAAGGATTGAACAAAATCATAAAGCCGCAAAAAAAGCGCTTGTCGCAAGCGGTCTGGATGTTACCGTCCGGCGGGAATATTCTGCGGTGATAAACGGACTGGCAGTGGAAGCGAATGCATCTGATTTGCAATCGATCAAAGAAACTGACGGTGTAAAGGATGCGTTTGTCGCGGAGTTTTATCAGGTTCCGGAGCCGGTGCATACCTATTCAGGCGGCGGTGTTTCTGCAATCGGAGCGGATATTGTCGGCGAACAGCTTGGCTTTACCGGTAAAAACAGCGCCATTGCGATTCTTGATACGGGACTTGATTTGTCACATCCGGCATTTTCTTCTGTCAACAGTCCCAGATATTCCAAAGAAGATATTGAAAATGTCATTCAGAACAATAAGATGACGATTGGAAAGCTGAATGTTTCCAAAGTTTACATCAACGATAAAATCCCGTATGCATACGACTATGCGGATGTGGATACCAATGTTTCAGGCGGAAATTCACACGGCACGCATGTTGCAGGAATTGCAGGGGCAAACAGCGGCGGTGTGATTGAGGGAGTTGCGCCTGATGCACAGCTGCTGATTATGAAGGTGTTCGGGGATGCAACCGGCGGCGCGTATGATGATGATATTTTGGCTGCGCTGGACGATTCTGTAAAATTTGGCGTAGACGCCATCAATATGAGTCTTGGCTCGACAGCAGGCTTTTCGGAAAGTGCATACAAGTCCATGCGTGAGGTATATAACCGCGTCCGGGATTCTGGAATTGCCCTCTACTGCGCAGCAGGAAATGAATACAGCTCGGCATACCAGAATGCCGCCGGCAATGACCTGCCGAAAGCAACAGAACCGGATAACGGTACTGTTGCATCTCCGTCCACCTACGAGGCGGCGCTTTCGGTGGCAAGCATGAACAATATCGAAACAACCTCGGTATATCTTTTGGCAAACGGAAGAAAAATCCGCTATCTTGATCCGGCTGAAACAGAAAGCGGTCAGCTGATCTCGCTTTCGGGTACATTTTCGTATGTGGACTGCGGTGTCGGTGCTGCGGGAGATTTTTCGGGTAAGAATTTAAAGGGAAAAATCGCTTTGATTCAGCGTGCCGGGGAGGAAAACGGAGAAATACTCACCTTTGCCCAAAAGGAAACCAATGCAAAAAATGCAGGTGCGGTTGCTGCGATTATTTATGATAATGTAGACGGCGAGCTTGTGAATATGTCCACGGATAACCGGATTCCGTGCGTCTTTATCAGCAGAGCCGACGGCGAATACCTTTGTGCGCAGACGGATCAACGGCTTTCGGTCAGTGAGGATTATGTGGACGATTTCCGCGACCGTTATAGCGGTAAAATGAGTGATTTTTCTTCCTGGGGTGTTACGCCGGATCTGAAATTAAAGCCTGAAATCACTGCTCCCGGCGGAGATATTTATTCTTCGCTCCCAAACGGACTCTATGGCAATATGAGCGGTACTTCTATGGCATCGCCGCATATGGCAGGTGCGGCGGCTGTAATGAGCCAGTATCTTTGCGAAAACAGAAACGGTCTTAATATGACAGCCGGGGAAAGAACCAGTCTTATGAATGCGCTTATGATGAGTACGGCAGCTCCGGTCCGGGATGAAAACGACATTCCGTATTCCCCGAGAAAGCAGGGCGCAGGACTTGTTCAGCTTCAGAATGCCGTCAAAACAGACGCGTTCCTGTTAAATACGGATAACGGCAGACCAAAGGCGGAGCTTGGCTATCAGGAAAACGGAAATTTTGCGTTTGATTTCAAAGCGGTTTCTATGAGCGAAAGTACCATCGAATACGAGCCTGCGGTAACTGTTCTGACCGAAAAAACTGTCACGGAAAACAATATTGTTTATATAGCGCAGAAAGACAGAAAGCTTTCGGAGGACGAGGTAACTGTCAGCGTTCCGGAAAAAATAACGCTCCCGGCAAACGGGGAAACGAAAATACAAGTCAGGATTGCGCTGACCGAAACGGGGAAAGCCAATTTAAAAAAGGATTTTCCGAATGGAATCTATGTGGAGGGGTATGTCACGCTGAATCCGGTACAGGATGGCGAGACGGCGCTTTCCTATCCGTTTATGGGTTTTTTCGGAGACTGGCAGTCGCTTTCTATGTTCGACTCCGATATTTATGATGATCAGCCGGCATCCATTTGCGAAACCCGGATCGGGCAGTTCAGAAACAGTGACGGCGGCGGATATATTCTCGGTCACAATTATTATGTGTCAGGATCGGAGGAATATAACGCCGATAAAATTGCGATCAAAGGAAATGAGTCCGGAAAGAATGTCACTGCCGCAGTTTCTCTTTTAAGAAATGCAGAGAAACTTACTTTCTCGGTGGATGATCCCGAGGGAAATACTGTCTATAGCGAAAGTTCCTCAAAGGTTTCAAAAACCTATCACTCCTCAGAGGGTTATTATACGCCGATGGCGGCAAAAGGCTGGGAACCGTTTGACGCGTGGAATGCTCCGCTGGATGACGGAAAATATGTATATAAAGTCACAGCGGCGCTGGGCGGTCATGAAGAAACAAAATCTTTTCCGATTGTGATAGACAGCGTTGCGCCGGAGGTAATCGCAAGCAGAATCGAGGGTGCAAGCTGGATTGTGAGCGTGCACGATAACCATTATATTCAGGGCGCGTGTGTCACAGCAAACGGGGATACACCTCTTACAAGCTGGATTGAGCCGGATGCGCCGGCAGCAGATGCCGTGTCGGAAATTGTGTTCGATTTGTCCGCTCCCGAATTTAAGGGACTGACACAGGCGAAAATTGCGCTGATTGATTATGCCGGAAATACCTATCTTTCGGACTACTATTCGCTTTCGGGTGCGTCTGTGGTCTATCCGCAGTCGGTCACGCTGGATCAATTCTCGCTCATCCTGACCGAGGGCGAGAGTGCAAAGCTGACAGCGGAGGTTTTGCCGCAGAATGCCTCGAACAGAACCGTTACCTGGAGCACTTCTCGTGCAGATGTGGCGGAAATCTCCCAAAACGGAACGGTTCATGCAAAAAAAGCCGGAAGTGCGGTGATCACAGCTGAAACCGTCAACGGCATTCAAGCAAGCTGTGAAATTACCGTTCAGGCAAAAGCGACCGAAAACACTCCGGTTACGGCGGCTGTCACAGCAAAACGGAACACCTTTACCGGAGATATCATACCGTTTGGATTTCAGCTTGGAAATATGAAAAGGGTTGCAACGGTGTCCTTTACATTTGAAAAGGATGAGGCTTTGCAGTTTGCCAATCTGATCGGGAAGAACGGATTCACTCCGCTTGGAATCAAGTGGAATGACGACAACACGGCAACAATCGCACTGTCCTATCTGCAAAGCGGAGCAGGCGGAAGCGTGACGAAAACCGAGCTTTTGGATGTGGCAGAGGTGCAGTTTCAAGCCATTCTTCAGGATATGTCGGTCGGAATCAGGCTGATTGACGTATCGGCGGCAGGGTATGACGGGAATGGAAAAGCAGTCTATTTCACCACAAAAATTACCGCTGCGGCGGCAGATACCGCCATCAGCAGTAAGCCGAGCTGTGATGTAAACGGCGACGGTGTGATTGATCTTCTCGATATTACTTATTGTCAGAAATATTACCGAAAAGATCAGACCTCGTCTGATTGGAATGCTTTTAAGCATTGCGATCTGGACGATAGCGGCGTCATTGATATACAGGATCTGATTATCATTTTAAAGGCTATGTAACAGCAGGAAAATGCTGCAACAGGGGATATGCTCCAAGAGTTTTGAGGCATGTCCCTTTTTCGGTGTAAAAAATAAAAACAGCCGTTGTTTTTTTGCTGAAAATTGTAGACAAAAGCAGAAATTTCATGTATAATAACAGAGTAAGCAATAATTATGAATAAGTTTTGCAGTTACTTTCCGGTTTTATGGGGCGTCGGAGTGCGGTTTTGCAAAGGAAAGTGAGGAAAAATTTATGAACAGGGTAGAAACCTATATTGCATCGCACTGGGACGAGTGCGTCCGGGAAATCCGGAAAGATCAGGGAGAAACAATCGGACTTCCGTATCCGTATGCCATTCCGGCTGTTGGTCATTTTGAGGAGCTGTTTTATTGGGACACCTATTTTTTAAATAAGGGGCTGGAGCTTTCCGGCAGACGTCTGCTTGCAAAATGCAACGTGGATAACATGCTGTATCTGGTCAACAAATACGGATATATGCAAAATGCCAATAAAACCTATTATCTTCGGAATCAGGTTTCCCAGCCGCCGTTTTTATCAGAAATGGTGCGGGATGTGTACAACTATTATCAGGATACGGTATGGCTTTTCGGAGCGTATCACATATTGGAGAAAGAATATCAGTTCTGGATGACCGAACGTCTTTCTGCAAACGGTCTGAATTTTTACAGCGGAAAGCTTGCCGATCTGGAATCCACAAGCCAGATTGCAGCATCGTTCCGGGAAAGGGTCGGAAATGTGGACGGCTTAAGTGAGGAGGATGCCGCCCTGCACAGCATCTGCTGCTGGGAAAGCGGCTGGGATATGAGTCCGCGCTGGAATTTCCACGGTTCGGACTATAACACAGTGGATCAGAATTCGCTCATGTATCTGTTTGAAAAGAACATGGAATATTTTGCGTCGGAACTGGAAAACGGAGAGGAAAATGTCTGGTGTGAACGTGCTAAAACCAGAAAAAAACTGATGGAACGCTATTTGAGCGTTTCAGACGGCACATGGATGGATTATAACTATAAAACCGGTAAACACAGCGAGATTTTTTCCTGCGCATCGCTCTATCCGCTCTTTGCAAAATTGGCAGAGCCGGAATATGCACAGCGGATGGCAGAGAATCTGAACCGGCTGGAATGCCGTTACGGACTTTCTGCGTGTGAAAAAAATGACGCGCCGGGCGTTTACCAGTGGAACTATCCGAACGGATGGGCATGCCAGCAGTATCTGGCGGTGGTCGGTTTTCAAAACTACGGCATGACGGAAATTGCCCTGCGGCTTGCCCGGAAATATACAGAACTTGTAGAGAAATGCTTTGACGAAACGGAAAATCTATGGGAAAAATATAATGTTGTTGAGGGAAATGTCAACATCTGTCAGGAGGGAACCGGAAAAATGCCTGCAATGATGGGATGGAGTGCAGGGGTGTATCTGGCGGTGAAGAAGTATCTGGAGCAATAGAAAAAGTGCCATAAAATAAAGCGTTTTTTTGTCGGTTTTTATTTGATTTTGTCAGAAAGTGTTAAGAGAATGTAAATTTTTCTTGCAAAACGGGCGATTTTGTAATATGATAGAAAGGTATTTACTGGGGAGGATCTGAGATGGAGTTATTAAAAGAGAGAATCAAAAAGGACGGGATTGTCCGTCCGGGAAATGTGTTAAAAGTAGATAGCTTTTTGAATCACCAGATGGATATCTCTTTGTTTCAGGAAATGGGGAAAGAATTTAAGCGCCGGTTTGCAGACTGCGAAATTAATAAAATTCTGACCATTGAATCGTCGGGTATCGGAATTGCCTGCATTGCCGCGCAAAGCTTCAATGTTCCGGTGGTGTTTGCGAAGAAAAGCAAAACAAAGAATATTGCCGGAGATGTCTACACCTGTCAGGTGAAATCGTTCACGCACGGAAAAGTTTATGATATTATTGTTTCAAAGGATTTTTTAAAGCCGGAGGATAAGGTGTTGGTAATTGACGACTTTCTGGCAAACGGCTGCGCCCTTTTAGGGCTTTCACAGCTGATTCATGATGCCGGTGCAGAGCTGGTCGGCGCAGGAATAGCAATCGAAAAGGGTTTCCAGCGCGGCGGCGATCTGCTGCGCGGCAAGGGAGTTCGGGTGGAGTCTCTTGCAATTATTGATCATATGGACGAGGAAACGGGAATCACGTTCCGGGATTGATTTATCAGGCATATGCCTTTTAAATAATTAAAGATATTTTATAGGAGGAGAAAATCTTATGAAGAAATGGACAAAGCTGTTAGCAGCAATTTTGTCTGCGGCTCTTTTGAGCGCTGCGGCAGGTTGCGGAAAGACCGAGACAACCGGGGATGCAGGAGACACTTCTGCTGCGCCAAAGAGCGACATTAAAGTGGGTGTTATCCACATTGGTAATCCGGCAGACGGCTCCGGCTACACCTATGCGCACGATCTGGGCATTCAGGAAATGCAGAAAGAATTAGGTCTGGAGGATTCACAGATTGTGCGGAAAAATAACGTGGCAGACACAGATCCGACTGCCATTGAAAATGCGCTCACCGAGTGTATCGAAGAAGGTTGTAACCTGATTTTCGGAACAAGCTGGGGTTATATGGACACCATGGAAGCAATGGCAGAGAAATATCCGGATGTGATCTTCTCGCACGGCACAGGCTATAAAAATAACGGCAAAAACATGAATAACTACTTCGGAAGAATTTATCAGGCAAGATACTTAAGCGGTATTGTGGCTGGTATGAAAACCGAGTCCAATAAGATCGGCTATGTTGCTGCTATGGGTAAGGACAATGCCGAGGTAACCGGCGGAATCGACGCATTTGCAATGGGTGTTGCATCTGTGAATGAGGATGCACAGGTTTATGTGAAGGTAACAAACAGCTGGTTCGACCCGACAGAGGAAACCAACGCTGCAAAGGCACTCTTAGCTGAGGGCTGCGACGTACTGGCACAGCACTGCGATACACCGAACCCGCAGCTGGAAGCAGAAGCAGCAGGAGTCTGGGGTGTTGGCTATAACTCCGACATGTCCAAGGACGCACCGAAAGCAACTCTGACCTCCACCATCTGGCATTGGGGCGCATATTACACCGCTGCAACCAAGGCTGTTATGGACGGCACATGGAAGTGTGAAAACTACTATGGCGGCATGAAAGAGGGCTTAGTGGATATTGCTCCGCTCAATAAGGACCTCTGCACAGACGAAATGCAGAAAGCTGTAGACGAAGCAAAGGATAAGATCTTAAACGGCGGCTTTAACGTATTCGACGGTGTGATCGAAACCAACGAGGGAACAACCGTTGGCGAGGAGGGTTCTACTCTGTCCGACGCTGAAATCACCGGAAAAATTAACTGGTACTACAAGAATGTCGTTGAGAAATAATTCTATTTTCTGAACATAAGAGCATGGTTTTTTGATCATGCTCTTTTTCTCTCAAAAGGTTGATAGGTTTCTCCCAAAAGCCTAAATTCAGAGTGAAGGAGTTTTTTGATGTCAGAAACAGCAACTCCGGCAATTCTCTGCCGGGACATCACAAAAATTTTTGGCAGCGTCGTTGCAAATAATAAGATCAATTTAGAAGCGCATTACGGCGAAATTTTAGCGCTTCTGGGCGAGAACGGATCGGGAAAGACAACGCTGATGAATATGCTTTCCGGAATCTATCATCCGGATGGCGGCGAGATTGAGGTGAACGGACATCCCGCGGTGATCAATTCTCCCTCGGATTCCGCCGCATTAGGGATCGGAATGATCCATCAGCATTTTAAGCTGGTGAATGTGTTTACGGCATATGAAAACGTGGTTGTCGGTATGAAAAAAGAAAAAAATCAGAAGCAGATGGTGCAGAAAATCTGTGATGATTTTGGACTTTCGGTGGATCTGGATAAAAAAATCTATCATATGTCGGTCAGCGAAAAGCAGAATGTGGAGATTTTAAAGGTTTTATGCCGTGGTGCAAAAATCCTGATCTTAGATGAGCCGACCGCGGTTTTAACTCCGCAGGAAACGGAGGTATTGTTTCGTATTCTGCGGAAAATGCGGAAAAATGGCTGCGCGA
Organism: uncultured Clostridia bacterium; assembly: GCA_934462945.1. Taxonomy (GTDB): domain Bacteria; phylum Bacillota; class Clostridia; order UBA1381; family UBA1381; genus RQCD01. The sequence goes on from CAKSJF010000002.1 coordinate 17,251, forward strand.
TTTTAATTATCACCCATAAGCTGAATGAGGTGATGGCGCTTTCGGACCGTGTTACCATTCTCCGAAAGGGAAAAAGCGTTGAAACGGTCAATACCGCTGAAACGAATGAAAAGCAGCTGACAGAATATATGGTCGGCAGACCGGTCACCCTTTCGATTGACCGTCCGCCGGTGGAAAATGCGCACGATCTTCTGCGTGTCTGCAATCTGACGGTACAAAAAGATGACGGAACAACCGCCTTAAATGATGTGGAGTTTACCATCCGTACCGGCGAGATTTTAGGAGTTGCAGGTGTTGCCGGGAGCGGTCAGAAAGAACTGTGCGAGTCAATTGCCGGACTTCTTCCGGTCAAAGAGGGCGCAATTCTATACAAGAAAGAAAATATTGTCGGAAAATCTCCGGCGGAAATTATTAACCTTGGAATCCAAATGAGCTTTGTTCCGGAGGATCGTCTGGGAATGGGGTTGGTTTCCTCAATGAGTATTGCAGATAATATGATCCTCAAAAGCTACCAGAAAGGAAAAGGAATCTTTGTGGATAAAGCGCCGGCAAGAAAGCTTGCCGGGGAGCTGGTATCCCGTCTGGAAATCAAAACGCCGAGCGTGGATACACCGGTGCGGCTGTTATCCGGCGGAAATGTTCAGAAAGTGCTTTTAGGACGTGAGATTTCTGCAAAACCAAATCTTCTGATCACAGCATACCCGGTGCGCGGACTGGACATCAATTCGTCCTACACCATTTACAATCTGCTCAATGAGCAGAAAAAAGCCGGTGTGGCAGTCCTGTATATCGGAGAGGATCTGGATGTTCTGTTAGAGCTTTCCGACCGAATTATGGTGCTGTGTCATGGTGAAATTGCAGGGATTGTGGATGCAGCGTCGGTTACCAAAGAGGAGCTGGGTCTGATGATGACCGGAGCAAACAGAAAGGAGGCGGAGTAGAATGGCAAAAAAGGACGCGGTCATCCGTGTAACAAAAAGAAGTGAGCTGACAAACCGGCAGATTATGCTTCTGCGGCTGTTTTCGGTAGTTTTAGCGCTTGCAGCCGGGGGAATCTTTATTCTGATCATCGGACATAACCCGTTTGCAGCATATGCCACCATGGTAAAGGGTGTATTCCGGAGTGCGCTCGCATTTCAGGGTACGATTAAAATTATGATTCCGCTTTTGATTTCTGCTTTGGGAATCACGCTTGCATTTAAAATGCAGTTCTGGAATATCGGCGCGGAGGGGCAAATCATTTTTGGAGCGATCTGTTCTTCCTACTTTGCGCTTTTCCATTCCAATCTGCCGCATGCGCTTTTAATGGTTCTGATGTTTGCAGCAGGTATTATCGGCGGCGGACTGTGGGGCTTGATTCCGGCATACTTTAAAGCGCGTTTTAACACAAATGAAACGCTCTTTACGCTGATGCTCAATTATATTGCTCTGCATATGATCACACTTCTGCGAGACGGTCCGTGGGCAGATCCGGAATCGGGCGGATTTCCGAAAATTGCAAGATTTACACAAAACGCACAGCTGGATGAGGTGCTTGGGATTCAATCCGGTTGGATTATTGCACTGCTCTTGGTTGCGTTTGTGTTTGTCTATCTGCGTTATACGAAAAACGGATATGAGATCAGCGTGGTGGGAGTCAGCCATGCAACGGCAAATTATGCCGGAATGAATGTTAAGAAAATCATGCTCCGGACGATGTTTTTAAGCGGCGCGATCTGCGGTGTTGCCGGGGTGGTTCAGTCAGCAGGATCGGATATGACGCTTGCAACCTCCGTTGCCGGCGGTGTCGGATTTACTGCCATCATTGTTGCCTGGCTTGCGCAGTTGAATGCGTTCGGGATTCTGATTGTATCTTTTCTGTTTGCTGTGCTGGAAAAGGGATCGGGTGTGATGCAGTCTACCTACGGAATTTCCAGCTATTCAGCGGATGTTTTGCAGGGAATTATTTTATTCTTTGTATTGGGATGCGAATTTTTTGTACGTTATCGGTTAGTGTTCAGAGGGAGGAAATAATATGCTGTTAAAATTTATTGTGGCGGCTGTGCTTGCCGGAACGCCTCTCCTCTATGGCATTTTAGGCGAAATTGTGAATGAAAAAAGCGGACATCTGAACTTAGGTGTTGAGGGCATGATGGCGCTTGGAGCATGTGCCGGATTTATGATCGGCTATCTTTCGGATAATCTGTTTTTTGCGGTTTTAGCTGCATTTGCAGCCGGCGCGCTGGGCGCTTTGGTCTATGCTGTGCTGACTGTAACTTTTATGGCGAATCAGAATGTAACCGGTCTGACGCTGACCATTTTCGGTTTGGGACTTTCCAATTTTATTGGAGAATGCATGCTTGCAAAAGCACCGAACGGATCGTTAAAACTTCCGGACGGCGTGCTTGCACAGCTGAAAAATATCAGCATCGGCGGTCTTAGTGATCTCCCGGTGGTCGGTCCGATTTTGTTTTCGTATAATCCGCTGGTCTATCTCGGAATCCTGCTGGCGGTTGTATTGGCGGTCTATCTGAATCATACCCGGCTCGGACTCTCTGTCCGTGCGATTGGGGAAAACCCGGCAGCAGCAGATGTTGCCGGAGTGCATGTGACGAAATTAAAATATTGGAATCTGCTCCTGGGCGGAGGCTGCTGCGGTATCGGCGGCGCATACTGCTCTATGATCACCTGCGGCGGTGTCTGGATGGCAAACAGCGTGAACGGTCTTGGATGGATTGCGGTTGCGTTGGTTATTTTCTCGGCATGGAGTCCGGCAAAGGCGATTCTCGGAGCGTTTGTATTCGGTGGTTTCAGCGTGCTGAAATATTATGTCCCAAAGGATATTATCACAATTCCGAATGCGATTTTCGATATGCTCCCCTTTATCCTGACGGCTCTGATTCTGATCATCACATCCATCCGGCAGTCCAGGGAAAATACACAACCTGCGGCATGCGGACTGAATTATTATAGAGAAGAACGATAACATAAAAATTCGCCGTAAGCGCCTGTAAACCCAGACGCTGCGGCGATTTTTTGCAAAAAAAGGAGCAAAGTGAACTTTGTTTGTACCAAAGAGAGAAAGCTGACTTCTAATTTTTTTTGCGCCGCAGGCGCACTCGCACTCGCAAAAAGGTGGTAGCGACAGCGAAGCGTCGAGAGCGCGTTTACAAGCGAACAGCAGAGCGGAGCGTGCCTTTTTGCGAAAAAGGAGGAGCAAGGAAGCGGGCGGATGTTTTTCTGCAAAGAAAAACGGAGCAAAGCGAACTTTGTACCAAAGAGTGAAAGCTGACTTCTGAATTTTTTGCGCCGTAGGCGCACTCGCAAAAGGTTGGTAATGAGCTAAAGGCGTCATGAGCGCGCTTGCAAGCGAGTAGCCGACGCGAATGTGACCTTTTGCGAAACAAGGAGGAACCAGTGCAGCGGGTGACTGATTTTTTATGCAATAAAAAATCGGAACAAGCGTAACTTGTTCCGACGTGGTAGCGGTAATTGGATTTGAACCAATGACACTACGGGTATGAACCGTATGCTCTAGCCAACTGAGCTATACCGCCAAATCATGACAAAATCTATTATAAACGATTTTATCAGATTTGTCAAGTGTTTTTTTACAAAATATCAAAAAAATTTTTTTAATGTCCGTGCGGAACAACGTGAATTTTATCCTTTTGACTGATCAGATCGGCATGCAGCAGGTCAATCAAAACAATCAAAAGCAGGATTTCTGCGCCCCAGATGGACTTACCGCTAAAATGTATTCCAAGAATGGTGGAGCCGATTCCTCCGGCAACAAAGCAGATCAGCATGAGAAAATGCATCCGCAGCTTGTCCCGTGCCTCTGTGCTGCCTTTGTGAATCCATTTTACCAGATTAATTCCCAGCTGGCGGACGTGATTGGTGCAGAAGGTTGTCGCCATCGGCACTTTTCTTGCCTGCCGGAAGGTGTTATATTGCATGGATGCAATAAAGTTAATGGAAATCTGACAGATCTGCGGCGGTGCGCTGTCCGGAATGAATCCCAAAACAAGAATCACAAGCATCTCAAAAGCAACAAAAAATGTGTCCCACCGGATAATTTCAAACTGATTAATACGTTTCGGTAAAAATTCAGAAAGAATGGTTCCCAAAAGGTATGCGGAGATCGGAATAAAATAATAAAATGCGCGACCCCAGTTTCCCTCACCCATCTGAATTGCGAGCATCACAAAGTTTGCAGTCTGAGCGTTGCAGAAAACGCCGCCGCGCTGTGTGTAGGTGTATGCACCAAAAAATCCGCCGACTGCAATCATCAGAAGAAAGGTACTCAGCTTTTCGCATTCTAAAAGCTCATCTTCTATTTCTGCCATAATCTTATGCTTCATGCATCATCCCTGCCTTACATGTGTTTTTGCATGATAATATTATACCATACCGTTGTTTTTGTGTCAATGTCGAAATCGTGTAAAAAAGTCGATTATTCATTGACATAATTGCAAAAATATGCTACAATAAAATTAGTCAGGACGATTTCCGGAACGGATTTGATCGGGAACGTCATGCAAAGTGAGGGGGGTATGTATGACCAGGATATCCGAGTATATTATCCGTTCGGTACGGGCAGCAATTTGCCAGGAGCAGCTTTCTGCGCCGGAGGGGGATTTCTTGTGGGAGGAGTATTATCTGTGGTGCAAAAAAAACAGCGTTGCTAATGTTGTCTGGTATGCGTTAGCGGAGATTTCAGAACAGATTCCGCCTGAAATCTGTCAAAAGTTTTCCGAAGAACAGACAAGGGGAATCTTTGTGGATATGAAGCAGCAGGCAGAGATCGCAGTATTTTTTGCAGAGCTGGAAAAAGCGAAGCTTCCCTATATGCCCCTAAAAGGTTATTTCTTGAAACAGCGTTATCCGTCTCCGGATATGCGCTATATGTGCGATCTGGATGTGCTGATCCGGATGGAGCGTCATACTGAGTATGAGGAAATGTTAAAACGGCTGGGGTATACGTTTCTGAAAGAAAGTCCGCATGAGCTGATTTATCAAAAGCCTCCGCTGATGAATGTGGAGCTGCATAAGAGTATTGTCCCGGATTATGAAACGGAATATTATGCGTATTATCATAATGGATGGAGCTTTGCAAAGCCTTGTCCGGACAGCTCCTGCTTTACTTTAGGGGAGGAGGATTTCCTTGTCTTTCTCATCATTCACCTGGCAAAGCACTATCGGCATGAGGGAATCGGCATCCGCCACTTTATCGACATTTACTTGTTTCGCAGACAGCTTTCGGAAAATTTTGATTATGATTATTTCAAACAACAGCTGTCAAAGCTTCGGATGACAGAATTTTATCAGTCGGTCTGCGAACTGCTGGCGGTCTGGTTTGAGTATGCACCGGAAACGGAAAAAACAGAAATGATGACACGGTATATTATACAAAGCGGAACAAACGGAGAATTGCAGACCCGAAATGCACATCAGAATTTCTATGAGCAGGAAACAGGGCAATCACGGAAAATGATTATTCTCAAAAAAAATCTGCGGCTGATGTTTCCAACTCGGAAGCAGCTTGAAAAAAGCTTTCCGGCTTTAAAAAAATATCCGTTTCTCTATCCTGTTTTCAGCATTTACCGGCTGTTCCGCGGGCTGACGTTCCGGCAGGAACGCGCAAAGGAAATGCTGCATAAGACAAATGCCGGAAACTATTACGATTATGGGTCAATTAAAACACATTTTCAGGCGGTAGGTCTGTTAGAGGAAAAAAGAACAAAAGAAAGGTCTGAGTAAGAAACATGTTTAAGAACAAAACGCTTTTAATTACAGGTGGAACGGGTTCATTTGGAAATGCCGTTTTAAACCGCTTTTTGGATACGGATATCGGAGAAATCAGGATTTTTTCACGTGATGAGAAAAAACAGGACGATATGCGGCATACCTATCAGGCGAAATACCCGGAGGCAAGCAATAAAATCAAGTTCTATATCGGAGATGTACGCGATTTGCAGAGTGTCCGGGATGCGATGCACGGAGTGGATTACATCTTTCATGCAGCGGCATTAAAGCAAGTGCCATCCTGCGAGTTTTTCCCGGTGGAGGCAGTTAAAACCAACGTTTTAGGAACAGATCACGTTCTGACGGCGGCAATTGATGCCGGCGTAAAAAAGGTTATCTGCCTTTCGACCGATAAGGCGGCTTATCCGGTGAATGCGATGGGAACTTCCAAAGCGATGATGGAAAAGGTGGTGGTTGCAAAATCACGCACCACCGACAGCACAATGATCTGCTGCACACGCTATGGAAATGTGATGTGTTCCCGCGGTTCGGTAATTCCTCTCTTTATTGATCAGATTAAAGCAGGTCTGCCGCTTACGGTGACCGAGCCTGCCATGACGCGGTTTATCATGAGTCTGGAGGAGGCTGTGGAGCTGGTGCTTTTCGCATTCCAAAATGCAGAAAGCGGCGATATTATGGTGCAGAAAGCGCCTGCCTGCACCATTGAGGTTCTGGCACAGGCGGTATCGGAGCTGTTTGGTGCAAAAAATGAAATTAAGGTGATCGGCATCCGCCACGGTGAAAAAATGTATGAAACACTTCTGACCAATGAGGAATGCGCGCATGCCATCGATATGGGTGACTTTTACCGCGTTCCGGCAGACCGCCGGGGCTTAAACTATGATAAATATTTTAAGGACGGAGATAAAAACCGGAACACGCTTTCGGAGTTTAATTCCAATAACACAGAATTGTTGGATGTTGCAGCAGTAAAGGAAAAGCTGTTGTCGCTTTCTTATATCCGGGACGAGCTTGCAGCCTGGAAGCAATCAAAATAGAAAAGAGGAAAAGGCATGAACATACTGATTACCGGCGCAAACGGGTTTGTAGGAAAAAATCTGACGGCGCGGCTGGAGAATATCCGGGATAAAAAAGATCAAACAATCGATTTGGGAGAGGATTTGCAGATTCTTCCCTATGATCTGGACACCCCTCCGGAAAAATTTTCGGAATACTGCGAAAAAGCGGATTTTGTATTCCATTTAGCAGGGGTAAACCGCCCGAAGGACGCAAAGGAATTTATGGAAGGCAATTTTGGATTTACTTCCACCCTGCTGGACTGCTTAAAGCGGCATCACAATCAAGCGCCGATCCTGATTACCTCCTCGATTCAGGCAGAACGGGATAACGATTACGGCAAAAGCAAAAAGGCAGGGGAGGATCTGATTTTTGCTTACGGAAAAGAAAACGGAGTAAAAACCTGTGTTTACCGTCTGCCAAATGTGTTCGGAAAATGGTGCAGACCGAATTATAACAGCGCCGTGGCAACCTTTTGCTATAATATTGCACACGATCTGGAAATCACCGTCAACGATCCGTCAGTTATCATGAATCTGGTTTATATTGATGATGTGGTGCAGGAGTTTTTGCAAGCGTTAAAGGGCAAAGAAAATAAGCAGGGAGATTTCTGTGCGATTCCGGTGGTACATACCATTCCGCTTGGAGAAATTGCAAAGCTTTTATATGCTTTCCGGGAAAGCAGAAAGAATTTATCCGTGCCGGATATGTCGGACGCATTTACGAAAAAGCTTTACAGTACTTATCTTTCCTATCTGCCGGAGCAGGAATTTTCCTATCCGCTGACAACGCATGAGGACGCGCGCGGCTCGTTTACCGAGATTCTCAGAACTGCCGACCGCGGACAGTTTTCCGTGAATATTTCAAAGCCTGGTATAACTAAAGGAAATCACTGGCACGATACGAAAAATGAAAAATTCCTGGTGGTCAGCGGTAAAGGCGTGATCCGTTTCCGGAAGATCGGATCATCTGAGATTTTAGAGTACTATGTCAGCGGTGAAAAGCTGGAGGTGGTGGATATTCCGGTGGGATATACACATTCCATAGAAAATTTAGGGGATACCGACATGGTAACCTTTATGTGGTGTAATGAATGCTTTGATCCGGATAAGCCGGACACATTTTTCTTAGAGGTTTAATCATACAGTTTGTGCCGCTTTGCGGCAGAATGGGGGTACATATGAAGAAATTAAAATTAATGACCATTATCGGAACGCGTCCGGAGATTATCCGGCTTTCCGCCTGCATTAAGGCATGCGACAAGTATTTTGATCATGTCCTTGTGCATACCGGACAAAATTATGACTACACATTAAATCAAGTGTTTTTTGACGATTTAGGACTTCGCGCTCCGGATTATTATTTAGAGAGTGTCGGAAAAAATCTGGGCGAGACGATCGGAAATATCATCGCAAAGTCCTATGAGCTGATGTGCGAGGTGAAGCCGGATGCGGTGCTGGTTTTGGGAGATACAAATTCCTGCCTTTCTGTGATTGGCGCAAAAAGACTGCATATCCCGATTTTCCATATGGAGGCAGGTAACCGCTGCTTTGACGAGTGCCTGCCGGAGGAAACAAACCGCAGAATTGTGGACGTGACAGCGGATGTGAATTTGTGCTATTCCGAGCATGCCAGAAGATATTTAAACGCTGCCGGTGTTCCAAGAGAGAGAACCTATGTGGTCGGTTCGCCGATGGCAGAGGTACTGCATAATAATTTAAAAGAAATTCAGCAAAGTGATATTCTAAAACGGCTGGGACTGGAAAAGAAAAAATACATTCTGCTTTCTGCGCACAGGGAAGAAAATATCGATAATGAAGATAACTTCTTCCATTTGATGAATTCGATCAATGCCATGGCAGAAAAATATGATATGCCGATTCTTTATTCCTGCCATCCGCGGAGCAAGAAATTTATTGAACAAAGACAGTTTACCTTTGATCCAAGGGTAATCCGTCATGAGCCGTTAGGATTCCACGATTATAACAATTTGCAGATGAATGCATTCTGCGTGGTATCAGACAGCGGAACGCTGCCGGAGGAATCCAGTTTCTTTCTCTCTGTCGGAAATCCGTTTCCGGCAGTATGCATCCGCACCAGCACAGAACGCCCGGAGGCAATGGACAAGGGAAACTTCATTCTTGCAGGTATCACGGGAGAACAGGTGTTGCAGGCGGCAGAAATTGCGATTGCGATGAATGATAATGAGGATTTCGGAATCCCTGTTCCGAATTATGTGGATGAAAATGTTTCGGTGAAAGTTGTTAAGCTGATCCAGAGCTATACCGGCATTGTAGATCGGATGGTCTGGAGAAAATATTGATTTGAGGAGGAGTTTTGTATGAGGAAAAAGGCTTTGTGCGCTGCACTTGCCGCAGCAATGCTCCCGACGTTTGGAGTATGGGCGCAAACCGGAGAAAAAGAGATCCGGGTTTCTTATAACGATATTAAGCTTTATATCAATGAGGAGCGGGTTACTCTGACCGACCCGAGCGGAGCAATTGTGGAACCGTTTATTTATGAGGGGACAACTTATCTGCCGCTGCGGTCGGTGGCAGAAAGTCTGGATAAAAATGTTGACTGGGATGGGGAAAAGAACCTTGTCAGCCTGACAGACGGCGTAGAAAAAAAGGAAATTTCCAAAAAGGAATATACGCCGGAAATTGCAGAAAAAACGATCACAGTTAGCTATCGGAATATTGCCGTATCACTAAACGGAGAGACGCTCACGCTAAAAACGGCAGATCAGAAGCCGGCAGAACCGTTTATCTACGAGGGGACAACCTACCTGCCGCTGCGCGCCGTTGCAGAGGCAACCTCTGCAGAGGTTGATTGGGATGGTGAGACAAAAAGTATTTATCTGACGGCAGGAGCAGAAGAACCGGTAAAAGAAGTATCGGATTATGACCTCTCCGCCGGATCAGACTGGACGGCGGAGCGGGCAGAAAGCTATGGCTATGTACTGGATTTGGATGCACAGCCGGGATTTGTGAAGCTTGCAGAGTACCATGGAACGGAGAAGAATGTTTTAATTCCTTCCAAAATTGACGGAAAAACCGTTTATGTTGAGGGAGGAAAGGATGCAGAGGAATCAAAGCTTTTCTGGGGCAATGAAACGATTGAATCGGTGTCCTTTGAAGAGGGCGTGAAAGCAGGTTGGCTTACGAACATTCTGCGGAATTGTCCGAAACTGAAAGCAGTTTACAATCTGCCGCACAGCACACAGGGCGCAGCAGCGTTCTATAGCTGTAAGGAGCTTTCTTATGTAGACGGTGATTTTAGCGGTTTTATCTCTGTTTCTTCGATGTTTGGCAATTGTTTGAAGATGAAAATGGTTCCGAGCGTGGGGATGGACGTTACCTCCATTGCAAGCGTATACGTAAACTGCAAGGAGCTGTCCGGGGATATTTATTGCGAGGCGCCATCCGTGACCTCGGTGAAAAATGCGTTTCAAGGAACGGAAAAGCCGATTCTTTTCCATGTTCCGTACCCGTCTGTTACCTATGATTCCTTAATGGCGGAGGAGATTCCGGAAAATGTAACGATTGTTCCGGAGGAATCGTGGTATGCATACCTGCCAAAGGAGATCAATGTGGCATCGTATACCACACTGGAGCTTTATAATAAAAATATTATGCCAAAGGCAGAGGAATATGAGTTCCAATGGGATTGCGAGGCGGGAACAGCGTCGCAGACAAAATACACGATTGAAGGAACGGAAGAAAAGGCAGGCGCATATCCGCTTACTTTGACCGTTTCCAAGGATGGAACGGTTGTGTTTACAGTATCTTCGACGGTTAATATCGTTTCTACAAAGAATTTGAACAAGGGACTGTCTGTTGTGACGATTGGCGATGGCTATGCGCTCCGAAAGGAGTGGAAAACGCGTATCGGACGTTATAATGAAAGAGCGCGCCTTGTTGGTACGAGATCGGGCAGTCATGAGGGGCGGTATGGTGCAAAGACAAACTATTATTTAAGTCAGTTTGATTATAAGAGTGATACCACTGGGATTTCAAATGAAAACCCATTCTTTAATCCGGCAACAGAACGGTTTGACTGGAATTTCTATAAGCAGTATTCCGGCTTGTCGGTGGGAAATGCACAGCTGATGTTTGAAAAAGCACCGAATTTGTCGGTTTATAATGCGGTGCAGGATTACAGAACTATGACAGATGCTGTGCATGAGGCAGATGCGAATGCCAAGGTGTTTATCTGCCTGCCGTTTAACGTTCCGACCTGGAGCGAGGTTAACCGGCTCAGAAACCTTGCGTTTGTGCAGGCGCTTTCTGCGGAATTTGAGGATGAGGAAAATGTTTATTTGATTCCGCTTTACTTAACCTATAATGATGACCTGTACGATCCGCGTTCAAAAGCAAATCCGAATGAGGATGGCTTTAACCAGATCGGAGATTGTATCTATGGAACATATATGGAGTCAATCCAATAAAAATTTGGGATGTCAAAAAAGGCACAGACCGTTCAAGGGCTAAATAGCTTGAAGATAGATTATTTCGGTTGAAATCCGCAGTTTTGCGGATTTCCTATCATTGCTGCCCTTGAACTACGCTTCAAACGCGCCGCTCGGAGTACGCCAGTACGCCGTCGGGCGCGTTTGAGGCGTTCTGCACTCTTTTTTTACCTCCCTCAAAAAAAATTTATAATTCTTTTGTCTTTTTCTGTATCTCTTTTCGCCGCAGACTAAATTCTGAAATTCCAATTCCTAAAAGCGTTACTGCCATTCCGAGCAAAGCTTCTTTTCCAACTGCATTTTGATTGTACAGTGCCTGACCGACTAAGGTGATCAGCGGCATAATAAAGAGATATTTGCTTGTAGTGGTTGCGCCGAGCTTTTCCACGGATTGATTCCATCCGGCAAAGCAGATTGCAGATGCAAAAACGCCCAGGAAAATTAAATGGAACAGACTTTCTTTTGCGAAGAAAGCAGACAGCGGACAGGGAGTTTTCCGAAACAGCATAAAGGGCAGCATGCAGAGCAGACTGTATAAAAACAGTCTCCGTGTCTGTTGCAGCTGATGAAATCCGAATTTCGCTATTTTTTTCACCAGGACAGAATATACTGCCCAGAGCCAGATACTTCCTAAAATAATCAGATCTCCTGTAATACCGGTTTCTACGGTTTTTGAATCGCCGAAACAGATAAAAAAGACGCCCAACAGGGAAACGAGCATACCGATGATGGTTTTTGCGGTTACTTTTTCTCCTAAAAACCGGTGTGCTAAAAGTGCGGTAAAAATCGGAGCAGTTGCGGCAATAAAAGAAACGCTTGCCGGACTGGTGTAGGAAACAGAAAGGTTTTCTAAGTACTGATACACCGCCGCACCAGAGAGAGCCGCGGCAAAAAGAAAGCCCTCCTTTTTCCAACCCTGAAAGAAAAACGGTTTTGGGTATAGCGCCCATAACACAACATAGGCAATCAGATAGCGTGCAAATAGAATTTCTAAAGAGGAAAGGTGACTTCCCAAGGATTTGGTACTCAAAAAGGTGAGTCCCCAGATAAAGATTGTCATAAACGCAAGTAAATGCTCGCGCAGCCGTGTTTTGCTCATTGGCATTCCTCTTTTCATATGATCTTTACAATATTCTAACACAAAAAGCTGTCAAATGCAATCTTCTATGAAAAAAAGCAGAAAACAGTATTTTTACTCTGCCCATACGCTGTACAAAAAGCAGCAAAATAAGTTGACATTTTGTTTTAAATTATGTATAATATCAGTGAGATGATTTTTCAGATAAAGGGTGTGCAGATATGTATATTTTGATCGGAATTATTTTTATCATAGTAAGCATTGTTATGCTGATCAGTCCTGGCACAATATTTCAAATATCTGAAAGCTGGAAAGGCAGATATGAGCAGGAACCGTCAGATTTATATTGCGCCAGCACAAGAGTGGCAGGAGCCTTTTTTCTGATCGTCGGACTTGCAAGCGTGATTATATTATTGTTGAATTAAATATAAAAAAGAGTTGTTATTGCATGGTAACAACTCTTTTTTAATCGGTGAAATTAATAATTTTCTGCCTTTACCTGGAAATATGCCTGCTCATGCTTGCAGACCGGGCAGACGGCAGGAGCGCCTTTTCCGAACACCAGATGTCCGCAGTTGCGGCAGATCCAGACAGTGTCGCCCTCCTTGGAAAATACCAGACCCTGCGCCAGGTTGCCAATTAACTTTTGGAAACGCTTTTCATGTTCCTGCTCGATTTTTGCCACCATGTCAAACAGGACTGCAATGTGGTCAAATCCTTCTGCACGCGCTTCCTCTGCAAATTGGGGGTACATGTCGCTCCACTCATAATGCTCCCCTCCGGCAGCGTCCTTTAAGGCATTTTCCGTATTCGGAATCCCGTTGTGCAATAACTTTAACCAGATTTCAGCATGGGCGCGTTCATTTTCTGCGGTTTCAGAAAAAATCGCGCCAATCTGCTGATACCCATCCTTTTTCGCCTTTTCTGCATAAATTGTGTACTTTGTCCGCGCCTGACTTTCTCCGGCATATGCCGCCATCAGGTTTGCCTCTGTTCTTGATCCTTTTAAATCCTTCACGGTAAAACCTCCTTTTTTGGAAGTATTCCCATAAATTTTAGCTTTTATTCGAAAGTCCGGCGGTATAGCCCTGATATTTTTCATAGAGCGCGTCCCATTTCGGATTGGTTTTTTGCTCCGGGAAATACGGACTTATTTTTTCTGCAAAATAATTTGAGAATTTTTCTGCACCGCGGTAATTTAAGTGTGATTTATCGTAAAAATCCGTGTTCAAATCCAATCCGATTTCGTCATACTGCGTGTTAAAATTCCAGAACGGAATATCATATTCCCGGCAAAGCTCATCAAAGGTGTTATAGTGTGCCTGTGCTGTTTCTGTGGGGTTGGACGGTGTTTTTACAAAGATCAGCTGAATGCCGTTTTCCTGGCAGAGGGTGCGGATTTTATGAAAATAGAAAAGCTCTTTTTCTGCAAGTTCTGCATGCAGTTTTATGCCGGAAACATCCGGTTTTTGAATGTTTTCCGCTGTCTCCTCTAAAAGCACATACCCTTTCCAGGGGTCGTGCAGGGATTTTTGATTATAGGTGTAGTCCTCCTCCGAAAGCTCGTTCCAGCGGCTGTGATATTTGATGAGGGGAATTAAAAGCGGAAGCCGTTCGCCCTTGGGAGCGGACGCGAATGCAAGTTCTATCTTGTTTTTGGAAAACGGAATATTGTCCATAAAGGAAAAATTTACGCCGTCGTCATAATATTCCTGATGCTTGGAAAACATCAAAGCGTCCATCACAACCACGCGCGGACGCTGCGTTTTCAAGCTTTCCCGGAGATAGTAATAGCTTGCCCAGACCGGTTGCCGCTGTGTGGCTAAGACATAGGATTTTACTCCGATTTTCTCCCAGACCGCAAGCGGAGAAAAAGAGCAGTAGGTGTTGGACGAGCCAAGATAGATCAGATCAAATTCGTTTTCCGGCTCGTTATAAAATCCGGCAATTTTTGTGGTATGATCCCATACACCGGTGAGTGTTTTCCGGCGGAAAAGCTGATTCACCTGCGAAAAGAGCAGACAGAAAACTGTGAGAAAACAAACTATTCCGAAAAATGCTTTTCTTTTCATATGCTCTCCTCCTTAAAACTGAAAATAGATGAATTGGCTTTCCTCAAATCCCGGACCGTAAATGCCGAAGATCAGAATAAAGAAAATTGCCGCAAGCAAAAATGCCCATCGGAACACAAGATGATTTTTCAAAAAGGTGTTCCGCAGCTGCATGTGGTAGTAGTGTGCGGTGCTGACGCAGAATAACACTGCCGTGCCGAATACCAAAATATTCAGATCTGCGCCGGAAAGTCCCAGGGCGGTCAAGCCGCCGCCCGAAAGTATCCAGGGATCCCATGCACAGAAAATTTTCTGCACAATTCCAAACGCGTCCGAAACAGAGTTGGCACGGAAGAAAATCCAGCCGAAACAGACCAAAAGGAATGTGACCGCGCGCTGAAACAGGTGGTATGTATGCGTGTTCCGGTCGATCCGGAAAAGATCGGAAAGCCGTTTTCTTGCCGACAGCGTGATTCCGCCGACCACCTGATAGATTCCGTGTAAAAGTCCCCAGATTACAAATGTCCAGTTTGCGCCGTGCCAAAGTCCGCTTGCTAAAAAGACCACCATAATATTGAAATATTTCCGTGCCTGTCCGCGCTTGTTTCCGCCTAATGGAATATAGAGATAATCCCGGAACCAGCCGGAAAGGGAGATGTGCCAGTCTCTCCAGAACTGCGCAATCGTTTTTGCAAAGTACGGTTCTTCAAAGTTTTTCATCAGAGAAAATCCCATCACCTCTGCCGCACCGCGTGCGATGTCGGTGTAGGAGGAAAAATCGCAGTAGATTTGGAGGGCAAACAGGATTGTCGCCAGGAAAAGCTCCAAACCGCCGTAGTCGGTATAGTGGTTGTACACCTGGTTCACTAAAATTGCTGCCCGATCCGCAATCACAAGCTTTTCAAAAAATCCCCAAAGCATTAAAAGTAAGCCGCGTTTAACACGGACGAGAGAAAAATGATGTTCTTCGTGCAATTGATTTAAAAGATTTTTTGAACGCTCAATCGGTCCTGCCACAAGCTGTGGGAAAAAAGACACGAAAAGTGCATACCGAAACGGATTTTTCTCCGCCTGGATTTCTCCGCGGTAAACGTCCATGGTGTAGGAAAGCGCCTGGAAGGTGTAAAAGGAAATGCCGACCGGCAAAACCACATCAAACCGCGGTATCGCCGCACTTTTTCCAAAGAAATTCAAAAGCGTGTTTATGCTGTCGGTCAGAAAACCGGAATATTTGAAAAATACTAAAATCCCTAAGTTCGACAGAAAGCTTGCCGCAACTGTCAGCTTTTTTGCGCGTGCCGCACGCTTCTGATCCGGATTTTTGTTTGCTTTTGTAATCAATATACCGCTCAAATATGTAATGACGGTGGATGCAGCCATTAACAGTGCATATTTCGGATTACAGCAAATGTAGAAATAATAGCTCGCCAAGAGCAGCCACACCCATTTGACTTTCTGCGGAATCAGAAAATAAATCAGCGTGACAACGGGAAAAAATATTAAAAACTCTGCCGAGTTAAAAAGCATGGGTTTGTCCTCCTATCGGATACTATGTTTCTATTTTATCATATCCGATGAAATTTATCAATATTAAATGATTGGTTTTTCGCGAATTTCCAAAAGTCCGTTTTTCGGTGACACCCCATATGCCTTTACATACGCTTTATAAAAATTTTCATAGCATCCAAATCCTGCCTCGGCGCTTGCCTCTGTCAGACTTTTTCCGTCGCGGCAAAGTTCTTTTACCAAAAGCAGACGCTTGGTGATGATATACTGATTGACGGTAAAGCCGGTTGTTTTTTTAAACAGTCTGCAAAGATAGTATTTGGAAAGATAAAACTCTTTGGAGAGGGCTTCCAGTGTGAGCGGTTCGGATAGATGCTCATTAATATAACGGACAATTTCCGGTTCGCGCTTGCGCGGTTTGTCCAATTCCGGCAATCTGGAAAATGCGTGCAAAAGCTCGGCAACAGCACAGCGGGTCATGATTTCGGAGGACTCCCCGATATATTGCTCCAGGCGCGAAAATATCTCCTCCGCACCGCATTCTGCCGCCTGCTTGCTGGAAATAATGCGCCGGGAAAGTCCGCTGCGAAATTCCGGACATTCCATCCGCCCGAAAAAGCGGTCGGATAAATTCAGCACGATTCGCTCATAAGCGGTATCAGAACGGTGGAACACCTGGTGCAGTTCGTTGCCGTGAATGATCAGAATGTCGTGCGGATTCAGATGGTATTTTGTTCCCTCCACCAGAAAGAAAATATCTCCCCGGAGCAGGGTGAAAATTTCATAGTCGTTATGCGTGTGCAGATCAAAGTTTACAAACTGCGGATGCTCGGAGGTGCTGTGATGGTAGGAAAAAAGCTTCTCCGGGTGGGTGTATTCTGAAAGTATTCTGGTCATCTCTATCGCCTCCTCTTTTAGTATAACATATTAGAGCAAGATTTGCAATGTTTTTGACAAAATAGTATATTGTCATGAAAAATATCGTGTGATAGAATAAGAAAAAAAGGAGGTAGAACCCTATGAAAAATTGGATTATTTCTGGGTTTTCAGATGAAATTGATGAAAATATTGAAAAGCAGTTCCGGCATTTAAACAAGCTTGGTATTTCCTATTTTGAGCCGCGCGGCATAAACGGAAAAAACATTTCCGACCTGTCGGACGACGAGGTTTCCGCACTAAAAAGCGCAATGGAGCAGTATGGAATTAAGGTATCTTCGATTGGCTCGCCGATCGGAAAAATTCAGATTACAGACGAATTTGCGCCGCATTTAGAAAAGCTTCGGCGTACAATCCGGATTGCAAAAGAACTGCACGCAAGCTATATCCGTGTGTTCAGCTTCTATATTCCGGACGGACAGTATGAAAAATACCGCGATGAGGTTATGGAGCGGATGAAACAAATGACCGCATTGGCAGAACAGGAGGACATCGTTCTCCTGCACGAGAATGAAAAGGAGATTTACGGCGATACAGCGCAGCGATGCAGAGAAATTTTAGACGAGGTGCATTCCGCACATCTGCGCGCTGTGTTCGATCCGGCAAATTTTGTCCAGTGCGGACAATCTACTTATCCGGAGGCATACGAGCTGATTCGCCCGTATCTTGCCTATATGCATATTAAGGACGCACTGGCGGATGGTGCTGTTGTCCCGGCAGGACACGGAATCGGACATGTGGAGCAGATTCTTTTGTCTCTTTCCAAGTCCGGCTATGAGGGTTTTTTCAGTTTAGAGCCTCATTTGGGGGATTTTAAAGGATTTTCCGAGCTGGAATCAAAGACGGTGGAGAAAAAGGAAATCAGCACACCGGAAAAATTTACACTGGCATATGAAAGCTTAAAGGAATTGTTTCAGAAAGTGGAGGAGACGTTATGAAAAAGGTACGGATTGGTGTGATCGGCGTTGGAAATATGGGGTCCGGACATGCAAACATTTTAACAAACGGTTTGATTCCAAATGCGGAGCTGACGGCTTTGTGCGATATTGCAGAGGCGCGGCGCACAGAGCTAAAAAAGCAATATCCGGAAATTCCGGTATTTGCAGATGCGGAGGAGATGATGAAAAGCGGACTTGTGGATGCAGTTACCATTGCCGTTCCGCATTACGACCATCCGCCGCTTGCCATCCTTGCCTTTTCTTACGGTTTGCACGTTCTGACCGAAAAGCCGGCAGGGGTGTATACCAAGCAGGTTTTGGAAATGAATCAGGCGGCAGAAAAATCCGGAAAAGTTTTTGGGATTATGTACAATCAGCGCACCAATCCGGTTTATCAGAAAATCCGTCAGCTGATACAGGAGGGCGCATTAGGACAGATTAAGCGCGTATCCTGGATTGTGACCGACTGGTACCGATCCCAGGCATATCATGACAGCTGCACCTGGCGGTCAACCTGGAAAACAGAGGGCGGCGGCACACTGATCAATCAGAATCCGCATCAGCTGGATTTGTGGCAGTGGATGTTTGGCATGCCGGATCGGATTATGTCGCATGTTTCCTTTGGAAAGTATTATGATATTGAGGTGGAGGATGATGTGACCGCTTTTATGGAATACAAAAACGGCATGACCGGTGTTTATATCACTTCTACCGGAGAAGCACCGGGAGAAAACCGACTGGAAATCTCCTGCGACAGGGGTTTGCTGATTGTGGAAAAAGGAAAAATCACATTTCGCCGGAATACCGTAAGCGAGCGTGAATTTAACAAAAATAATACCGCACCGTTTGGTGTTCCGGAGTGTTGGGACTGCACCATACCGGTCGATTCTCATGGCGGAGAACAGCATGTGGGGATTTTGAAGAATTTTTGCAGCGCTATTTTGGACGGAACACCGCTTTTAGCGCCCGGCTATGAGGGAATCCGCGGTCTGACGATTTCCAACGCGATTCACTATTCGGCATGGACAGGCGGCTGGGCAGACGTGCAAAACTTCCCGGCAGAGGAATTTTATCAGCTTTTACAGGATAAAATCAAGCATTCCACCGTGGTGAAAAAGGAACAGCAGATTACGGTTGGAACAGAGGGAACTTATTAAGGAGGGAAAGCGGATGAAGAAAGAAATCGGCGCACAGCTTTTTACCGTTCGTGATTTTTGCCAGACGAGAGACGGTTTTGCAAACACGCTAAAGCGTCTCCGGGAAATCGGGTATCAGGCGGTACAGATTTCTGCGGTCGGACCGATTCCGCCGGAGGATCTGAAAGCGCTCTGCGATCAGTACGGCATGGAAATCTACTGCACGCACAAGCCGGTTGACGCGTTTTTAGAACAGCCGGAACAGGTGATTCAATATCATAAAACGCTTGGCTGTCCGATTGCAGGTCTGGGACATCCGGGAGATCATCTCTCCGATTTGGAGCATTTTGTGCTACAGCTTAATCAGGTGACAGAACAGCTGAAAAAAGAGGGAATCACATTTCTTTATCATAATCATGCCTTGGAATTTCAGAAACTTCCGGACGGGCAGTTAATTTTTGACTATCTTGAACAGCATGCAAAATTCGGATTTATTGTGGATGTCTACTGGCTGGCGGTAGCCGGAATGAACCCGGCTGCCGTAATCCGGCGGTTAGGCTCGCGCGCACAGATCATTCATTTTAAAGATCTCGCCGTTTTCGGAAATGACGCATGCATGGCAGAGGTCATGGAGGGGAATCTGAATTGGGATGAGATTTTCGCAGCATGCGAGGAGGCAGGGTGTCAGGCGGCTTTGGTGGAACAGGATGTATGCCGCCGAGATCCGTTTGAAAGCCTTGCAATCAGCTATCAGAATCTGAAAGCAAAGGGGTTTTGCTAAGTGAAAAATGCATGTGTTGTCGGTTATGGCGCAATCGGACCGATTCATGCGCAGGCTTTGGAGCAGGTGGAAAATGCCCGTCTTTATGCTGTCTGCGATCTTCAAAAGAAACGTGCCGACCTTGCCGCAAGGGAACATCAGACAAAGGCAATCTACGATTTTTCAGAGGTTTTGACGAATCCGGAAATTGACGCGGTACATATCTGCACACCGCACTATCTGCACCAGTCCATGGCGATTGCCTGCATGAGGGCAGGAAAGGATGTTGTCCTGGAAAAACCGATTGTCATGAGGGAAACGGAGCTTTCCGAACTGATTTCGGTTTATCAGAAAACCGGCAGGCGCGTCTGTGCCATCCTGCAAAACCGGATGAACCCTTGCGTGCAGAAGCTTTCGGAAATTGTAAAATGCGGTCAATACGGTGCGCTTTTGTCGCTTTCTGCCTTTTTAACCTGGTCGCGGGATGACGATTATTATCAGGCGGACGAATGGCGCGGAAAATGGGCAACCGAGGGCGGCGGTGTTCTGATCAATCAGGCAGTACATCTTTTGGATTTGTGCGATTGGTTAGGCGGCGGCATTGCCGCGCTCCGGTGCGACATCAGCACAAAGGCGTTGCAGATTGAGGTGGAGGATACGGCAGACGCGGTCTTTTGGATGAAAAATGGTGCGCGCGGCATCTTTTATGCCACGAATGCAAACAGCGTGAACAATCCGTTCCGGCTGGAGCTTTGTTTTCAAAACGGCATCTTTCGTTATGCCGATGGAATGCTTGCGCAGATTTCGGACGGTCGGGTTGATGTCCTTGCAAGCGATACCAAGCCGGAGCAGGGAAAGGCATATTGGGGAAGCAGCCATGCGCGCGTGATTTCCGATTTTTATCAGGGAAAAGAGTATCTTCGCTTAGAGGACGCACTGCATTCTGCAAGGGTGCTGTTTGCGATGTATCAATCGGCAAAGGAACACAGAAGAATAGAATTGGAGGAAACAATATGAAAATGACATTTCGCTGGTACGGAAAGGACGATCCGGTCAGCTTAGAGATGATTCGTCAGATTCCCGGCGTAGAGGGAATCGTCACAGCCGTTTATGACGTTCCGGTGGGAGAGGTCTGGAGCGAGGAACGTATTTTTGCGCTGAAAAATGAGGTGGAGCAGGCAGGACTTTCCCTTTCAGTGATCGAAAGCGTTCCGGTACATGAGGATATTAAAATGGGTTGCGGCGACCGCGACCGCTATATTGAAAATTATTGCGAAACGCTTAAAAATCTTGCAAAAGCAGGAGTGGACTGCGTTTGCTATAACTTTATGCCGGTGTTCGACTGGACGCGCTCTGACCTCTGCCATCTGCTGCCGGATGGGTCGAATGCGCTATCCTACGATCATCAGACAGTCCTTTCGATGGATCCCGTTTCCGGCTCGCTTTCACTTCCAGGCTGGGATGAAAGCTACACCAAAGAGGAGCTTGGAAAGCTTTTGGAGCAGTATCGGGGCATCAATGAGGAAATGCTTTGGGACAATTTAAAATACTTCTTAGACCGCGTGATCAAAACGGCGGAGGAGGTTAAGGTGAAGATGGCGATTCACCCGGACGATCCGCCCTGGGGGATTTTCGGCTTGCCGCGTATTATCACCAATGAAGAAAATCTTGCGCGCTTTTTAAAGCTTTACGACAGCCCCTATAACGGACTGACGCTTTGCAGCGGCTCTTTAGGGGTACATCCGGAAAATAATATTGCGCATATGGTAGGGCGCTTTGCCGACCGGATTCATTTTGCACACATGCGGAATGTGAAAATCACAGGCGACCGTTGTTTCACCGAAACCGGACACCGTTCTGCGGACGGCTCTTTGGATATGGTGGAGATTATGAAAGCTTATCATGACGCAGGGTTTACCGGTTATATGCGCCCTGACCACGGACGTATGATCTGGGGAGAACAAGGCAGACCCGGCTATGGACTGTATGACCGTGCTTTGGGTGCGGTGTACTTAAACGGAATTTGGGAGACATTAGAAAAGGAGACGAAATAATATGAATTTGCCATTTCAGTTAGACTTATCGGGAAAAACCATTGTGATCACAGGCGGCGGAGGTGTGCTTTGCGGCATGTTTGCCAAGGCTTTGGGCGCATGCGGCGCAAATATTGCTGTGCTGGATTTGAATGAAAACGCGGCAAATAGCGTTGCAGAGGAAATCCGGAAAAACGGCGGAACAGCAATCGGATATTGTGCCAATGTGCTGGATCGCAGCTCTTTGGAGGAGGTGCGAAAAAAGATTCTTTCTGATTTTGGCGCATGCGATATTCTAATCAATGGCGCAGGCGGCAACAATCCAAAGGGAACAACCCAGAAAGAATATTTTGAACCGTCCGATCTGGATTCTGATACTGTCACCTTTTTTGACTTAGACCCGGACGGAGTAGAATTTGTGTTCCGGTTGAATTTCTTAGGAACACTTCTTCCTACACAGGTGTTTGCAAAGGACATGGCGAAAGGGGAAAAGGGATGTATTATCAATATTTCCTCGATGAACGCTTTCACGCCGCTTACCAAAATTCCGGCATACAGCGGCGCAAAGGCGGCAATCTCAAACTTTACCCAATGGCTTGCCGTACATTTTTCAAAGGTGGGAATCCGCGTGAATGCAATCGCCCCCGGGTTCTTTGTCACAAATCAGAACCGCGGACTTTTGTATGATGCAGAGGGTAATCCCACACCGCGTACCGGAAAAATCTTAGCCGCCACCCCGATGGGACGGTTCGGCGAGGCGGAAGAACTGATCGGAACGCTTCTTTATCTGGTGAATGACCGGGCGGCAAGCTTTGTCACCGGCGTTGTCATTCCGGTAGACGGAGGATTCTCTGCCTATAGCGGAGTATAAAAGACCGGCAAAACGGAAGTGCTGAAAATATGACTTGCTGTCTGCCTGCTGCATAAAAAATTGCACTTACGAATGGCTCTCTTGAGCAAAGGGAGCTGGCACCGTAGGTGACTGAGGGATTGTCACCTGATGATTTGGTTTTTGCACACCGGCATGATCAATCAGGTAGTTTTCATGATAGATCAGTTCGCTGACGGTGCAGAGGGTAAAATCCTTTGTCAGCGTTTCCAAAAGCGTTGGCAGAACATCCTTGGTACATTCTGTTCCGTTGTGCATAAGAATAATTTCTCCCGGCTTGACCTTTTGGTCAAGCCGGTTTAATATTTCCTCCGGCGATTTTGCCTTATAATCTAAGCTGTCGAGTGACCACTGAATATAGCACCGCCCGGATTCATCACATGCCGACACTACGGTATTGTTATATTCGCCATATGCCGCCCGGAATAAATACGGCTTTTTCCCAGTCAGATTTTCAAGAACGGTATCGCATTTTTGCATATCCTCTAAAATTTCCTCACGGCTCATTTTGGAATAATGCGCATGATTGTAAGAATGATTCCCAAGCTCATGTCCGGCGGTATCTATTTTTTTTACCGCGTCCGGATATTTTTCCACCCAGTCTCCCACGGCAAAAAAAGTCGCTTTTACATGATAATCAGAAAGCGTTTTTAAAATGCTGTCAATATCGCTGTCGTTCCAGGCGCAGTTAAAGGTCAGAGCGATTTTGTTGTCCTCCCGTTCCACAGAATAGATCGGAATTTCCCGATCCCCCACCCGGAATACCGACTGGGAGGAGTTTTTCATACAGCCGACCACGATTAAGGTCAAAATCAATAAAATGCCGAAAAAAATTGTACGTCCGCGCAGAATATAAAAATGCATCGAATCACCTCTTATTCTATCTCTATGCGACCTTTCGGGAAAAAAGAAGAAAAGAAATTTGACAAACCATCCGAAATTTAGTATAATAGAAACATATGAACG
Source organism: uncultured Clostridia bacterium (assembly GCA_934462945.1). GTDB lineage: Bacteria > Bacillota > Clostridia > UBA1381 > UBA1381 > RQCD01. Next base: position 40,819 of record CAKSJF010000002.1, read on the forward strand.
CAGAAAGGAAGAAGGACGGATATGGCGAAGAAAAAAGAGTCTTACGATAACGACAGCTTGGTTCTTTTAAAGGATGAGGAACGCGTGCGGAAACGCCCTGCCGTTATTTTTGGGTCGGACGGACTGGAGGGTTGCTGCCACTCCTTTTTTGAAATTCTGTCGAACTCGATTGATGAAGCAAGAGAGGGGTTCGGAAATGTCATTGAAGTAACGCGGTTTCTGGATCATTCCTTAGAGGTTTTGGATCACGGACGCGGCATTCCATTAGACTTTAACCAAAAGGAAGGACGCTATAACTGGGAATTGGTTTACTGCGAGCTTTATGCCGGCGGAAAGTATGAAAATAATGACGGCGGTATGTACGAATACAGTCTCGGATTAAACGGACTGGGCGCATGTGCCACGCAGTATAGCTCGGAATATATGGATGTGGAGGTTATCCGCGACGGAACAAAATTCAACCTCCATTTTGAAAAGGGAAAAAATATCGGCGGCTTAAAAAAAGAGTCGACCAAAATCAAACAGACCGGATCGCGCGTGAAATGGCGGCCGGACACGGAAGTTTTTACCGATATTAAAATACCGCTGGAATTTTTGCAGGACACTTTGAAAAAACAGGCAATGACCAATGCCGGACTGCGCTTTGTATTATATAACGAAACCGAAACCGGCATGGAAATGTTTGAATATTACTATGCGGACGGTATTGTGGACTATTTAAAAGACGCTGTGGGAGATCAGGGTTTTACCACGGTGGAGGTCTGGAATGCGGAGCGCAAAGGGCGCGACCGTGAGGACAAGCCGGTCTATAAGGTGAAGATGCAGATCGCATTCTGCTTTTCCCAGACGGTGAATCTTTTGGAATACTATCATAATTCCAGCTGGCTGGAACATGGCGGATCACCGGATAAGGCGGTCAAAAATGCGTTCGTCTATGCCATTGACCATTATTTAAAGCAAAATTCCAAATATAATAAAAATGAGAGCAAAATCACCTTTGCAGACGTTGCCGATTGTCTGGCGCTTGTGATCAATTCTTTTTCCACGCAGACAAGCTATGAAAATCAGACGAAAAAGGCAATTAACAATAAATTTATTCAAGAGGCAATGACGGAATTTCTGCGGCATCAGTTAGAGGTTTATTTTATTGAAAATAAAGCGGACGCAGAGAAAATTTCCAATCAGGTGCTGGTGAATAAGCGTTCGAGAGAAAATGCGGAGAAGGTACGGATTGACGTTAAGAAAAAGCTGACCGGGACAATGGATGTCACAAACCGTGTGGAAAAGTTTGTGGATTGCCGCAGCAAGGATAAATCCATCCGCGAGGTGTATATTGTGGAGGGTGATTCTGCGCTCGGTTCCTGTAAGCTGGCACGCGACCCGAATTTTCAGGCAATTATGCCGATCCGCGGAAAAATTTTAAACTGTTTAAAGGCAGACTATGCAAAGATTTTTAAAAGTGATATTATTTTAGATTTAGTCCGTGTGTTAGGCTGTGGTATTGAAATTAAGTCCAAGCATAATAAGGGTGTGGAAACATTTAATCTGGATAATCTCCGTTGGGATAAGGTTATTATCTGCACAGATGCAGATGTGGACGGTTTCCAGATCCGGACGCTGGTGCTGACGATGATCTATCGGCTGATGCCGACTTTGATTGAGGAGGGAAAGGTTTATATTGCCGAGTCTCCGCTTTATGAAATCAGCATTCTCAAGGGAAAGCGAAAGGGCGAAAAGCTCTTTGCCTACACCGATGCGGAAAAGGACCGGAAGGTTTCGGAATTAGTAGAATCCGGGCTTTCCAAGGATAAGGACGAATATGAAATTAAGCGCAGCAAGGGTCTCGGAGAGAATCAGCCGGAAATGATGAGTTTAACGACCATGCACCCGGCAACGCGCCGCTTGATCCGCGTTACACCAGAGAGTATGGAGCGAACCGCGGCAATGTTTGATGTGCTTTTGGGAGATAATGTACAGAGCCGAAAGGACTATATTGCACAAAACGGCGGCTTGTATATGGAAATGTTAGATTTAAGCTAAAGGGAGGGGATACGAATGGCAAGAAAGAAAAATCAGCAGCCGGAGGAGATTGTCTACGCGCCGATTGCGGAGCAGCCGATCTGCGAAACGCTGGAAAAAAACTATATGCCCTATGCGATGAGCGTAATCGTTTCCCGTGCAATTCCGGAAATTGACGGCTTAAAGCCTGCGCACCGCAAGCTACTGTACACGATGTACAAAATGGGACTTTTGGGAGGCAAGCTTACAAAATCGGCAAATGTTGTCGGTCAGACAATGAAATTAAATCCGCATGGCGACAGTGCGATCTATGAAACCATGGTACGTCTGACCACCGGAAATGAAGCGCTCCTGCATCCTTTGGTGGAATCGCAGGGAAACTTCGGAAAGCAGTATTCCCGGGATATGGCATATGCCGCGTCCCGGTACACCGAGGTGCGGCTCGATCCGATCTGTCAGGAGTTTTTCGGGGATATCAATAAAAATACCGTCAAATTTGTAGATAACTATGATGGAGAAATGCAGGAGCCTGTGCTTTTGCCGGTGGCATTTCCGAATATCTTAGTCAATCCGAATCAGGGTATTGCGGTTGGTATGGCAAGCAATATTTGTTCCTTTAACCTCCGGGAGGTTTGCGAGGCAACAATTTTGTACATGAAAGATCCTGATGCAGATCTGCTTTCTGTCATGCCTGCGCCGGACTTTCCGCTGGGCGGCTATCTGATTTATGACGAGGCGCAAATGCGCGAGATTTACCGAACCGGACGCGGCAGCTTTAAGCTGCGCTCCAAATACCGGTATGATGAAAAAAACCACTGTATTGAGATTACAGAAATCCCATACACCACAACGTCCGAGGCGATTATCGGAAAGATAATGGAGCTGATCAAAGCAAATAAGCTCAAGGAAATTTCAGATGCACGGGATGAAACAGGTCTGGACGGCTTCCGGATCACGCTGGATGTTAAGCGCGGAACAGATCCGGACGCGCTCATGCTCAAGCTTTTTAAGCTGACCAGCTTAGAGGACAGCTTTAGCTGCAACTTTAATATTCTGATTGATAATGCGCCCATGGTGATGGGCGTGGGTCAGATTTTGGGAGAATGGGTCAAATTCCGGAGTACCTGTCTGAAAAACGGTATCAAATTTGATATTGACCGGAAAACAGAGCGGCTGCACCTCTTAACCGGACTCAAAAAAATTCTTTTGGATATTGACAAGGCAATCAGTATCATCCGCCACACCGAGCGCGAGGAGGATGTTGTGCCAAACCTCATGCACGGTTTTGAAATTGATAAAATTCAGGCAGAATATGTGGCAGAAATCAAGCTGCGGAATTTAAACAGGGAATATATCCTGAACCGGACAAACGATATTGAAAAGCTTCTGGAGGAAATTGAGGAGCTGCAAAGAATTTTAGACAGCGACCGGGAACTAAAAAAACTGATTGTCAAGCAGCTGACCGCTATTTCCAAAAAGTATGGAAAGGAGCGGAAAACCGAACTGCTGACCAATGATGATGCAGAAGAATATCACGAAAATAACGATATTGAAGACTATCCGCTGACCGTCTTTGTGACGGCAGAGGGGTATTTAAAGAAAGTTTCTGCACTCTCGCTCCGTTCCACCACCACCGAACATAAGCTTAAAGAGGGGGATCGGATTGTGCAGACGATTGAAACCACGAATGTGAGCGATCTTTTGTTCTTCTCCGACCGGAGTGTGGTTTACAAGATGAAAACCTACGATATGCCGGATTCCAAGGTCAGCGCCATGGGCGAATATTTGCCGGGCATTCTGGGGCTGGAGGATGGAGAGCGAATTTTGTATACCGTGGTTACAACCGACTATGCCGGAATGATGCTTTTCTCCTTTGCAAACGGAAAGATTGCCAAGGTCGGCTTAGACTGCTATGCTACCAAGACAAACCGGAAAAAGCTGATCGGCGCATATTCGGATAAATCTCCTGTCTGTGACATCCGCCTGCTTTTACAGGAGGAGGAATTAGTTGTTTTTGCGGATAATAACAAAGCGCTTGTCTTTACAACCGATAAGATTCCGCAGAAAACAACAAAGTCCACCCAGGGAATTCAGGTGCTTAAGCTGACCCGAAAGGGTGCGAAGATGATCCGGGTACTTCCGGCGGCAGAATCCGGCATTTCGGATCTTAAACACTACAGCACAAAAAATCTCCCGGCGGCAGGCAGCTTTCTGCGAAAGGAAGACGCATTAGAAAAACAGGTTTCCCTCTTTGAGGAAACGCTTTGAAAGGAATAAGATATGGATAAGGTTAATATTTTAGGGGTCAATGTGGATACGGTCACCATTCCGGAGGCGGTAGACGCAATCATGGAAATGATGAAAGAGAATCGTCCGCATGCAATTTATACCCCAAATTCTGAAATTATCATGACGGCATATCATGATGAAAAATTTCGCGACATTTTAAATCATGCAGATCTTTTGACGGCAGATGGAATTGGCGTGGTGTATGCGTCCCGGATTTTAAAAAGACCGATTCGGGAGCGTGCGGCAGGCTATGATATTGCCTGCGGAGTCATCGACCGGATTGCAGAAAGCGGAGAGAGTCTGTTCCTGTTTGGCGGAAAGCCGGGGGTTGCAGAAATTGCAGAGAAAAACCTTTTGGCAAAATATCCAAAGCTAAAGATTGCCGGAACAAGAAACGGCTATTTTAAGCCGGAGGACGAGAAAGAAATTGTCTCTGAAATCAACAAAAGCGGCGCGGACGTGGTGTTTGTCTGCCTGGGCGCACCCAAGCAGGAGCAATGGATCGCCCGGCATTTGGATCACCTGAAGGTAAAGGTTTTAATGGGTGTGGGCGGCAGTCTGGATGTCATCGCCGGAACAGCAGAGCGCGCCCCGGATTTTTGGTGCAATCATGGCTTGGAGTGGTTTTATCGTTTGATGAAGCAGCCGTCCCGAATCGGCAGGATGATGGCGCTTCCTAAATTTGCGCTTACTGTACTGATTCATGGAAAAAAGTATAGCGGAGAATAAAAAAGAACAGCATCTGCGAAAAAAACAGATGCTGTTCTTTTTTTCTTATCGGAACATGATAGAATACAAATCTGCATCCCGCATACGAACCTCAAGGGTGACCGGCTTTCCGGATAGCTTTTTCACTACGTCCTCCTCAAACGCTACTCTGCGGTCGGTTTTGTCTCCAAAGGTTTCGCAGCTTTCATACCGGATTCCGTTTTCATCTGTTAATGTGAAATATAAATATCCCAATGCTGAGGTTTCAAAGTTAATATACAAATCCTCGCCGTCAAATACAAAAGGTTTTGTAACAAGCATTTTTTCCTTTGCGCCGCTGTGCATTGAGACAAAGCCGCCATACCGGATGGTATACCGGATCAGCTGTGCAGGCTTGTCCCACCATTGCCCTTCCGGGCAGAACATGGATAATTCATCATCCGCACCCTCAATGTCGGAGGGCGTTTTTACAAATCCTCTTGCCGGGTAGCAGTCGCCGTAGACCCAGTTGATTTCATGCTCTGCGCCGGGACGGAGAAATGCTTCGTCATATCGCTTAAAATGAAAACCATCCCGTGAGGTGATAAAAGCGCAGTCGGTCACCACCATACCAAAACGCGGTTCCGTTTTCATGCGTTCCAGCCGCTTTTCTCTGCCGCAAAGCTCATCATAATTTCCTGTCCAGTCGCGGCGATAGCGGTATCTTGTCGGAAATCCGATTAAAATATGCTCTGCACCCGGACAAGGCTGCACCACATTTGTATAAAGCGCGATATCCTCGTGATTTCCGAAATCAAGCATTTTCGGAGCTGTCCAGTGGATGAAATCAGGAGATTCCATATAGCGAATATCCCGGATGTTGTCCTCTGAACTTTCTGAAACACCGGCATTTCCAACCTCATGAAATCCTCTGCAATAGCACCGATAGCAAGCTGCGTGCTGATCCCAAAACGCAACGTTCAAGGAATCAAAAAGACCAACGTCTGTTAATAGCTCGCCATAGGAAAAATGAATCCCGTCTGCGCTATACATGCTGTGCAAGCCCAGTTTCCCGTCCTTTTCCACCCTTGTAACCGCCTTGTATTTTTTGTCTGGTGTACAGTTTGGGTTTTCATCCTTGAAAACCATAAAATTATCAATCTGTGTGTGAAAAAGCATAGGGCTGTCAACAATGATATTGTTTTTTGCTGAGCCGTTATATTCGCAGATTCCAAGCTCCGGCTTTTCCCAGCGGAGACCGTCTACACTCTGGGCATAACATACTACCACCTTTTCCGGTGCAGAGGAACTTAAGCCTAAATAGTACATTCTGTAAATTCCATCGTCATAAAAGAAGTTGTGATAATCGCAGGAATCTCCCTCCCAGGGTGCATCATGGAGCAAAACCGACTCTTTCCTGATCGGATGGTGCAGAAGAAATTCTGCAGTGGTCCGTTCCTGGTTAATCAGTGTATCGTCAAAAAAGCATTCCCGTTTGTTTGAAATATTTAGCATAATGATTCTTCCTTTCTTTGTACTTTATATAATACAGATACCTGCCGGCAGGCAAACACCTGACAGATCAGTGAGTATACTGAAAAAACCAAATAAGTAATTTGCTCCGGCGTATCCTTTAGCATGCACAGATACAGAAGGATAGAAAATGTTCCTCCGGCAAGCATGAGTACGGTATATTCGCAGTAGGAAAGCAGCAAAACTTGTATTCATTGTTTTCTGTTTTTGTTATAATTCCCATTATCTCACCTCATCTGAATAATCTTTCGCCCTATCGGGAAATGTTTTCTGCCTTTTGCTCTTTGTATACTTTTCTTACATTTACAAGTGTAAGGTTTGCGCACAGCAGCGAATATACCATTGATACCAGGTATGTCGCCATCTGCGGCTCCTCCTTTAACATGCTTGCATATAGAATTACATTAATAATGCATCCCAAATTTTGCATATATGTCCACTCAACATAAGACAGCATTGTTAAAACGGTTGTCACGATACCCAGCAGCATAACAGAATTATCGAGCAGCGTATGACTTGAGCCAAGCTTTCTGAAGATGATATAGCATACAAACCACATAAGTGCAAAAGCTCCGGAAAAAATTAAAAATTTTTTTAGCCCCATCGACTTAAAAATGGTCGATGTTTTTTTGTATGAATGCTTTCCCCAACTCACAAAGGTTACAATCTGCATAACAAACGATACCGTTATCGCGTAAAGCGCACTGCCATAAAGTTTATAGAAAAAATATACGACAGCATAAAGCACAGAATTCAGACCGCCGAGTAAAAACGCATAGCGATTTACTCTGATTTGCAAAATCATAACGATCAACGAAACGTAAAGCGGCAATATTTGCAAAAAGTCCTGTGAGTACTTAATACCGAAAAATGTTATTAATACAAAGCTGACTGCCATTAATAAATAAGAATATATATTTTTCATTTCAAACCAATCTTTCCATATACTTTTCCAATTCCAAAGCCATGCACATAAAGCCGAGATCATTCGGATGAGTTCCGTCAACAGTTCCGGAATCTCCGCCAAAAACATCAAATGTTTTCTCCCCGTCAACAAAGTAAACATTTTTATCTCCGCCGGCAATTGCAAAGTCGCATGTTTCTTTTATAATCCCCTTTCGTTCGTCTATATCTTTGACCCAAGCGTTATAGGGCATTGACATTATAATGATCGGCAACGTCGGATTTTTCTTTCTGACAATGTCAAAAAATGTATGATGTGTATTCTTTAGAAAATCCAATGTCGGCGCATTAAAATCATAATCAAATACAAAACAGGACATATCAAGCTTCGCTATATATTCTGCCATTGCAGGCTCGCCTTTTGCATTTCCGGAAAATCCGAGATTTACAAAATCAAGATTTAATTTTCTCGAAATAATTGCAGGATAACTGTTTCCGGGTCTTGTAGCACATCCTCCCTGCGTTATAGAAGAACCGTAATAAACAACAGGTCTTTTGTTTTTATACTTTTCCCCGTGTTCGATCAGGGCATTTTTGTCAAGCCCGATATAAATATCAGAAACACTGCTGTAGAGCGGAAGATTCAGCGTAATATCACGTATTTGCCGAGTATCAAAATAATGAATGCTTTCAAAAGAATCCTCCATACTTATCGGCGGCAGAAATAGTGTCTGGAACAAATATCCTCCGTCCTCGCGTGTGTACATATCAATTCCCGAAGTACCTGCAAGCGACATATGCTCAATTCTGCAAACATCCGAATACTTTACCGAAACAGCAACGAATTTTGAATCCGTTTTAAATCTTATCCGGACTCCAGAGGTATTTGCCGCAAGCTGCTTCACACCTTCTGAAACTCTTTCCGCATCCTTTAAAGGAAGTCTTAAATACCTTTCGCCGCAAGTCCCGTATACGTCAAAAGGATCTTCAAGAGCCGAAATAAACCTTAAATCTTTCTCGTTTATTTTCGTATTAATGTCAAGATTTTTATCTATATCTTTTATATTCATATATTGACCTCGTATATTTTCGTAATATAGTCATAACGGGTGAAGCCATCCTGTAATTTTTTAGTCGTCCAGACTCCAGATCACCTGAAAAATTTCTGTATGATTTCTACCATGATCGCAAGCATAAAAAATTGTAAGAATATTTCCGTCCGGCAATTCAACAGATGACGGGTATCCCAAATCTCTCGCGTCCTTATTTGGTTCGCAGACGGTCAGCCCTGTTTCCCATGTTTCGCCGTTATCATGGCTGATCATTGCTCTGATCCCATATGGCTTATTTCTGTGCCCGTATGTTGCAATCAGTGTTCCGTCCGAACGGCGCATGATATGAGACGGAGCGCCCTCGCCCGGCTCTAAAATTTGATGTGGTTCTGTAAAGCTTTTTCCGTCATCATATGATTCACACTGATAGATACACATTGCGGAATCATCCTCATAGCTGCTTTGTACTCTGATGTGTACAATTATCTTTCCGTCCGGCAAAACAATTGTATGAGGCTCGCATGCTTCTGCTACCTTTTCCTTGTTAAATGTAATTTCGGAAAGATATTCAAATTCCTCATTATCGTTTAAAATATAACATTTAAGATGAAGATAGTTATTTTCTTTCCATGCTGTTTTTGCAATATGCTTATCCCACACAGTACCCACATATATGACCTTTCCGTTATTTAAAACAGCCGGTCCGTGCGGACAGGAGATTTCACACATATGTCTTTTGCCGAACGTATATCCTCCGTCGTGACTTATGATATATCCCGATCCAAGGTATTTTTCATCCGGATTCAATGTGTCGGTTATATCCAAATACGCCGAAATATATTGGTTTTCAAGCGTTTGCCGCAAGCTGCTGTCCAAATTTTTTATAACCCAATCAACAGCATATCTCTGAAAATCTGTCGAGTCTGTAAATGAGGTGACAATCACATTTTTTTCGCCATAAGGAAGTATCCCGGTATCGCGGTCATCCAAGAGCGTGTCAATCAGCACTGCCGGCTGTGACCATGTTTGTCCGTTATCACGGCTGTAACAAATAACGGATTTTCCGAATGGGCAAACATGCCGCATTCTAAATCCGGAGGCTGTCATGGCAAGAGTTCCGTCCTGAAGCTTTGCAACAGTCGGCCATGCAAATACATTATGGATACTGTGTCTGTTTGAGCATATTACTCTCGGTTCTTCAATTATCTTAATCATGATCCATTTTCCTTTCAATACAGGTTTCTCCTGTTATTTATTCCTGTGAATGATGTCATTATAGCAGATCTGTGCTGCGGTTGTAAATTGCTTCGTTGGTCAAAAAAATTTTTTTATGGCGAAAAAAAGGACGGTTGACAAGCTTCGTGTTATGAGGTATAATTGAGAAAAAAGGAGGGAGAGAATATGCAGGAGCAGTTTGATACGGATCAAAACACAATTCATGTGGAAAACCTTGAGTTTTCTGCATATTTTCATCTTTTTGAAAAGGAAACTCAAACGGGCGGCGCCTTAAATTCGATTCTTTTCGATACAGTTCACACGCATGCTTATGCAGAGCTTTTTCTTTGCTTTGACCTGGAAATTGTGATCAGGACAGATCAGGCGGATATCTGCCTGAAGCCTGGCGAGCTTTTGCTCATTCCTCCGGGTGTTCGTCATGTGATGCTTCCGAGTCAATCCAATGGTATGTCTGTCGGATTTTCATATAGCTTGCTGAATAACAAAAGCAGGCATGATTTTTTTGGATTGATTGACGGTTTGTGTAAAACAGCGCTGCCGCGTGTGCTTTACAAGGGAATACCTGCCGAAATATGGAGCTCTGGAAGCGTTCCGGAATTTGACGCGCTGACGGTTATGCGGCTTTTGCAATTTCTTCTTTGCATGGGGGAATGGTGCAGTAAGGAACAAAAAGCTGAACCTTCAGACGGTCAGAATCCGGAAAGAGATCTTGGCAGAATCACTGCAGTTGAAAATATGCTTCTTACCTCTTTCATGACGGATTTTCATGCTGAGGACGCTGCAAGGCAGCTTCATCTTAGTAAACGGCAGTTGGATCGGGTAATCCGCCGCCGGTTCGGGATGTCCTTTCGGGAGGTTATGACGGAATATCGCATGCAGGCGGCATGTAAAATGCTGACCGGCTCAGAGCTTTGTGCGGAGGAAATCGGATATGCCGTCGGCTATAACAATAAATCTGCATTTTATGCGGCATTCCGAAGAAAATATGGAATGACACCCATGCAATACCGGAACACACAAAAATAGGGGGATGTCAAAAAAGGTAGCATTCTGCTCTCTTTTTTACATCCCCTGTGTTATCAGGCGGTTTCTAAAACAAATTCCTTGTCCTTTGCCGTTACCTTGATTTTTTCATTGTGACTGATTTCTCCGTCGATAATCTTTTCGGAGAGCATATCCTCAATTTTGCTTTGGATTGCCCGGCGCAGAGGTCTTGCGCCGTATACCGGATCAAAGCCCTCCTTTGCAATTTCAGCGACAGCCTCGTCGGTAAATTCCACGTCGTATTCGTTTGCGTCCAGACGCTTTTTCAGCTGACCAAGCATCAGTCTTGCGATTGCCTGAATATTTTCCTCAGTCAGACGGTGGAATACGATAATATCGTCAATACGGTTTAAGAACTCCGGCTTGAATGCACGCTTTACTTCCTCCATCACGCGTTCGCGGATTCTGGTGTATTCGTCTGTTTCTGCCGGCTTTTCCTCGGTCTTGGAGAATCCGAGCTTTGTGTTTGTGTTCAGAATCTCTTTTGCGCCCAGGTTTGAGGTCATGATAATGACAGTGTTCCGGAAATCCACTCTCCTGCCCTGTGCATCTGTCAGAATACCATCCTCCAAAATTTGCAGCATGATATTAAAGACATCCGGATGCGCTTTTTCTACCTCGTCAAACAGCAGTACTGAATACGGATGCTTCCGGATCTTTTCGGTCAGCTGACCGCCTTCCTCAAAGCCGACATATCCCGGAGGCGAACCGATAAATTTCGACACGGCATGCTTTTCCATATATTCCGACATATCAACCCGGATCATTGCGTCCTCGCTGCCAAACATGCTCTCGGCAAGCGCTTTGGAAAGCTCTGTTTTACCAACGCCTGTCGGACCTAAGAACAGGAACGAACCAATCGGACGTTTCGGATCCTTTAATCCGGCTCTGCCGCGGCGGATTGCCTTTGCAACGGCTGTAACAGCCTCCTCCTGACCGATCACTCTTGCATGGAGCAGCTTTTCGAGGTTCTTTAAGCGTTCACTTTCCTCCTCGGCAAGCCGGCGAACAGGAATGTTTGTCCAGTCGGATACAATATCTGCAATATCCTCCTCGCTGACCTCCAGCCGCTTGCTCTTTTCGTTTTCTCTCCATGCGCCGGATTTTTCGCTGATCTGCTCCTGAAGTTTCTTTTCCTTGTCCCGTAATTCTGCGGCTTTTTCAAAGTCCTGTGCAGTAATAGCTTCCTGTTTTTCCTTTGCCACTGACTCGATTTCCTTTTCCAGATCCTTCAGATCATTCGGAGCGGTCATAGAGGAAAGCTTTTTCTTGGATGCTGCCTCATCAATTAGGTCGATTGCCTTATCCGGCAGGAAACGGTCGGTAATATATCTTGCAGAAAGCTTTGCAGCTGCGGTCAATGCCTCATCACTGATTTTCACATTGTGATGTGCTTCATATTTGTCGCGCAGTCCCTTTAGAATCTGCTCCGTTTCCTCAACAGTCGGCTCGCTGACGGTAACCGGCTGGAAACGACGCTCTAAAGCGGCGTCCTTTTCGATATATTTGCGGTATTCGTTAATGGTTGTTGCACCGATTAACTGTAATTCCCCTCTTGCAAGAGACGGTTTTAAGATATTAGATGCGTCAATTGCGCCCTCTGCTGCGCCTGCACCGACAATGGTATGCAGCTCATCAATAAAGAGAATGACATTTCCGGCATTGATGACCTCCTCCACTGCCTTTTTCAGACGTTCCTCAAATTCACCGCGGTATTTTGCGCCGGCAACCATGGAGGACAAATCCACTGCAACCAACCGTTTGTCTTTTAAGCTTTCCGGAACGTCGCCGCTGGAAATCCTTTGTGCCAAACCCTCAACCACTGCTGTTTTACCAACACCCGGCTCACCGATCAGGCAAGGGTTGTTTTTGGTACGTCTTGATAAAATCTGAATCACACGGTCGATTTCGGAGCTTCTTCCGATCACCGGGTCGAATTTATCTTCCTTTGCAAGAGCGGTCAGATCTCTGCCGAACTGATCCAGAGTCGGAGTTGCGGTTTTCTGCGGTCTTGCGCCTTTTTTCTGACCGGTCGGTGACACCGGCTCGCCGTCAATGGCATGAATTGTGCTGGAGTAGAAATCACCTAAGTGAATGCCCAGGGTTACCAGAATCTGTGCACCGACACCGTCTCCGTCCCGGAGAATCGCCATGAGCAGATGCTCTGTGCCGATGTAGCCGTGTCCCATTCTGCGTGCTTCCATTGCACTCATTTCCAAAATCTTTTTACTTCTTGGTGTCAGTGAAAGCTCGGTTTGCTGGGAAAGCGGCTCGGAGGATGGAATCAGCATTTCCAGTTGATTCCGGACTGCCTCCTCGTTGATCCCGGCATCCTGCAAAGCCTTTGCTGCAACGCCTGTACCCTCACGAATCAGACCCAACAGCAAGTGCTCACTGCCCACATACTGCTGACCTAATTCACATGCAATATCATGCGCGTGGCTCAAAGCCATCCGCGCTTTTTCTGTAAAGTTTGAAAACATCATCATAAAACTCACCCTTTCTTTTTTATTCCAATAAACTGTTTCGGATCAATTCCGCCCTGCGGCGGTCGCGCTCCTCCGGGGTCATTTCCTTGTCTCCGGCAATTTGCGCCGGTTCGGTCTGAACCATCAGAGAAATCAAAGATACGTTAATATCTTCCTTTATGATATTCATAGCTTTGCCAAGAATGACATCGGATATAAGTGATTTTGCCTCATTGGAGGAAATTTTTCTCGCATAGCGGAGTGTCCCGTAGGAACGCCACAGCCGATCCTCTAATGCATCCTTGTGCTGCTTTTCTAATTTCTTTCTTGCTTCTTTTTCGTAGTCCTCAATTTGCCCGGCAATGTCGGAAAGCTTTTGAATTAATTCTTCCTCGGTGCTGCCCATGGTGACGCTGTTGGAAATCTGATAGAGGTTTCCGAGCGCCTTAGAGCCTTCGCCGTAGCTGCCGCGGACTGCGATTCCTAATTTTCCGGCGGAAGAAATAATGCCGGAAATGCTGTCGGTCATAGTCAGCGCCGGCAGATGAAGCATTAAGGAGGCACGCAAGCCTGTTCCTAAATTGGTCGGACATGCGGTCAGATAGCCAAGCTTTTCATCAAATGCATAGTCTAAGCTTTCTTCTAACACATCATCAATCTTGTTTGCCAAATCCCATGCCTCATGCAGCCGGTTTCCTCCTAAAATTACCTGTAAACGAATGTGATCCTCCTCGTTGATCATAATGCTCATGTTCTCGTCCTTGCCGAGAAGTAGAGCGCCGTATCTGGAATTGATCAAATCCGGACTGATCAGATGAAGTTCTGCAAGTTTTCTTTTTTCTTTGCCGGAAAGCTTTGTCATCTCCATATATTGAAATTCCTTTGCCAGGGTGGACGGACTTTTTAAAATCGCATTTTTGATTTCTTCCGCCGCCGCGGCTGCCTGTTGTTCGCTCATTGCATTCGGAAACGGATATTTTTCCAGATTCCGCGCCAGACGAACCCTTGTGCTGACGATAATATCATTTTTGTTTTGTTCCTGATCCCAACGCATTATTGCTCGCCTCCCATTTCTTTTAATTCCTTGTGTAATTTTGCTGCCTTTTCATAATCCTCTGCTGCAACTGCCTGAGAAATTTCTCTTTTTAAGGTTTCATAGCGCCGTTTCTGACGGAGCGCTCCGCCGCAGCGTGCCGGAACCTTTCCTACATGGGTCGGATTCTGGTGAATCTGCTTAATAGTTGCCTGCAAGGGCGCATCAAATGCTTTGTAGCATTCCGGACAGCCTAAAAGGCTGCTTTTCTGAAATTCTGCAAAGGTTCTTCCGCAGTGCGGACATTTTGCGGTTTCGTGGTAAACCGGGTAAATGTCAAACCCATCAAAAAAATCTGAAAATAAATCAAACATACTAACATCTCCTTATAATAATGCGGTTATCATATTTTTAAAGGTTTCGGCGCGGAGTTTGTTTTGCTCGCTGCCGGCTTTTTTTAAGCTTTCAGAACAGGCGAGAAGCATTTTTGCCTCCCCGGCTGTGATTCGCTTTCGGTCGTATAGAAAAGACACAATCGCTTTTGCTCCGGGAACATCCAATGTATCTTTCATAGAAGAAAGCACATGAGACACGTCGTCCGTAACTTCAATCCTGCGAATCCGGAGACATCCGCCGCCGCCGCGCCGGGATTCTACTAAATATCCGTGTTCGGGATTGAATCTGGTAGAGATCACATAGTTGATCTGCGACGGAACACACTGGAAAATGGATGCCAATTCATTTCTTCCGATTTCCAGATACTCCTGATCCTCATTTTTTAATAGTTCAATCAGGAAGGTTTCGATCCGATCACTGATTCCCATTTTTCTCACCTCTTAGACTTTGACTTTCTTTGACCTTTATTGTGACTACAGTATAACACGTCCTTTCTGATTTGTCAATGAAAAAATATAATATAAATTATGAACTTTTTGTGAAGCATGTCCCGGCAGATTGATGAGTTTTAAAAGCGATTTTTTCTTAAAAATATTCAAAACAGCGAATAATTATACATGTTTATGAAAGTTTATTGACTTTTCAAAAAAGTGTGGTACAATAAACCTATCAAAACCAAAGAGGAGCGGATGATATGGAGGAGTTAATAAAAAAAGCCGGGATTCTGATTGAGGCACTGCCGTATATTCAGAAGTTTGCAAATAAAACGGTGGTTGTAAAATACGGCGGAAATGCGATGATTAATGATGAATTAAAGCATTCTGTGATGGACGATATTATTCTGTTAAAATATATCGGACTGCATCCGATTCTGGTGCATGGCGGCGGCCCGGATATTTCAGCGGCATTAAACAGCTTTGGGAAAAAGTCCGAATTTGTGAACGGTCTGCGTGTAACCGATGCAGAGACGATGCGGATTGCCCAGATGGTTTTAGTAGGAAAAACGAACAAGGAAATTGTTTCGCTCCTGAATTGTAAGGGCGGAAAGGCAATCGGTTTCTGCGGAATTGACAGCGGCTTTATCCGGTGTAAAAAGCAGTATGCCTTAGCAGACGGAGAAAAAAAGGATATCGGCTATGTGGGCGATATTGTCCGGGTAGATCCGCATATTATTCAGTATCTTGCAAGTGATGCCTATATCCCGGTGATTGCGCCGATCGGTATGGACGAGGAGGGGCAAAGCTACAATATTAATGCAGACAGTGTTGCTGCGGCAATTGCAGCTGCAACCTCGGCAGAAAAGCTGATCCTTTTAACGGACGTGGAGGGTGTGAAGGACGAGCAGGGAAATGTGATCTATGAAACCTGCCGCGAGGAAATCCATCAGCTGATTGAAGCCGGCATTATCAGCGGCGGCATGATTCCGAAAGTGCTTGGATGTCTGGATGCGCTGGATGCCGGAGTCAAAGGCGTTCATATTATCGACGGACGCGTTCCGCACTGCTTGCTTTTGGAGATTTTTACGAAGACAGGAATCGGCACTTTGATAAAAGGTACAAATTATTAGAGTGGAAATTGTTTAACAAAGATATATTTGATCTTTTTTTCCAAATGGTCTTGACAAAGGTGTTAAAATCCTGTATAATGAAGAAAAAAGCTATCGGCTTTTGAAATTTTAGTAGGAGGTTTTACTCATGAAGAAAACGAAAATGACTTCTTTGGCTATTACGTCGTCATTAGTATTGAGCATGTTCGCGGCCACACTTCCTGCAATGGCAGAACAATACTACTCCGATGTGGCTGAAGATCACTGGGCATATAGTTGGGTAGATTATATGCATGGAAAGGGGTATATCCATGGTTACCCGGATGGCACATATCGTCCGGATCAGAACATTACCCGTGCAGAATTTGTTACAATTTTAAACTATGTTTTAAATTCCAGAAATCCTGCAAATAAAGATTTCACAGACGTAACAAACGAGGATTGGTTCTATGATCAGATCCAGTGGGCAGCAGGAGCAGGCTATCTTTCCGGCTATAGCGACGGAAGTGCGAAGCCGAACCAGTATATCACCCGCGAGGAGGCTGCTGTTGTTGTATCAAAGGCATACCACCTGAAAGTGAATGAGGGCGGCGAAAGCTATGCAGATGCAGATGAGGCAAGTGATTGGGCGTTGCCGTTTATTAAAACCCTGACCAATAATGCCATTCTTAACGGAGACGGAAACGGTACATTCCGTCCGAAGGATAACATCCTCCGTGCAGAGGTTGCCGTTATGATTGCAAAGGCAGAGCAGAACCCGGATCTTGAGAAAGAAGAGCTGGTATATCCGGATTCTCTGACCAAGACTGAGGATGGCTATACCTTAAGCGGAATCACCGTGAAAAATCTGGATAAGGACATGAAGGTTTCTGTTGAGGTAACAGAAAACGGAAATGTCGGAACTTATACAGTCACCGCAAAAATCGGCGATGAAGTACTGGTTGAAAACGGTACACCGGACGATTTAAAGGCAGCATTGGAGGCAAGAACCCTCTCAGCTGAGGATCTTGCAAATCTGCATCTGACTTTCTCAGGCTTTGAGGCTGCAGAGGCTGGTTCTTCCCTGGATGTGAAGATCACAGCTACCGATGCAGAAAACGATGTGGGAATTGGGGCTAAGACCTATAGCATTGCATTCGGCGAGCCGTCCATTGTATGGCCGCAGATCACAGGTACAAGAAATAACTACCAGTTTACAAAGGCAAAGCCGTCCGCTGTTGCAAACGGCAAGCTGATCCTGACAAACATTTCTGATGATGAATTAGGTGCATACAGCATTGAAGCAAAAATCGGAAATGAAGCTTTAGGCACATTTGATTCAATTGAAGCATTGAATAAGGCAATTGAGGAAAAGGTTTGGACAGACGATAGCTTATCTGCTTTGACCTTAACCTTTACCGCAAACGGCAGCCAAAGCTTTACTCTGAAATTCAGAGCATCCTTGGTTGATGCAACCGAGGGAACAGCAATCGGAAATAATGCTGAGTATACCATTAACTTTGAAAAGGTTTCCGGTCAGACCGGCAGCCTGACTGGCGGAAGAAGAACAACTCCGGTTGATGAATCCCGTGACCGTGTTGCTCAAAGCTTAAAGGATTATCAGGATCACAAGACAAACAGCAATTCTGAACGTGCAGTTGCAGATGATGAAAGAAAGCATGGTATCTCAAATGATATGCTGAAGATTATCTTGACAAACGATGGTATGTGGGATTTTGATACATCTGTTTCACAGACAAAGTATGCAGCTAATGTTCAGAAGGAATATACAGATCACAGAACGGATTTAGGAGATGTAGACGGTTCTTATTTCGATGCATTATATTCGATCTATGAGGATGTTATTCAATATTTGATGGATAGTACAAAGACAACACCAAAGTCTTGGCAGAATGCGGTTATTACTGAAAATTCATCAGATAAAGAAGAATATGTATACCTGTTCCGTGCAATGGTAGCAACTGTTAACGGAGCAGCAAATGATGCAATCAGAATTTACAGCGGACAGGAAGCAACAACAGAAGATAAGTACTTTGAGAAGTTTAAAGATGCTGTTCCTGCAACATTCGCAGCCGCTGTTGATAAGTACTGTAGTTCATTAGATGCTGATACGCGTACTGAGATTACAAATGTTGCAATTGATTATTGCAGTAAAATATTTAACGCTGCTGGCAAGGATTCAATTAAAAAAGCACTTTCGGACTGGATGGAAAAGCACAAAGATCAAGGAAGGACTTTGACAGTTGAAGCATTTGCTAATATTTTAAAAGAGTATCGTTTGTACAAATAAGTAACAAAAATTTGGGCGGATTTTTATCCGCCCGATTTTTTTTGAAATTTTTCGTGCATTTTTAAGCATTTTATGATATACTTATTCATATAGAGGGTGATTGCATGTTGAAACAAATACCAACAATAGAAAATCCAAAGGATTATACAGTATTAGAAAGACGGGATTCCGGGTTTGTTGAATTAAAGGACAAAGAGCCTTTTTTTGTACAGATGCAGTATCCGCGCCTTGGAATGAAGCACGCAGAATCGCGGTGTCTGATTCGGGAGGAACTATATGAGCGTCTCTTGGCGGCGCAAAATTCACTTCCGGACGGAATCCGGCTTTGCATTTGGGATGCCTGGCGGCCGTTTCTGCTGCAAAAGGAGCTTTATGAGAAGTACCGTCGGCAGATTGTATGCCAGTTTCATCTGGAAAAGAAATCAGAGTGCGAGGTGGAGAACGTGGTCAAACGGTTTGTTTCGCTGCCGGTGGAAAATCCGCTCCTGCCGCCGGTGCATACCACAGGCGGTGCAGTGGATCTGACGCTTGCAGACGAGAACGGAACTCCGCTTTCGATGGGAACAGAATTTGACGCATTTTCCGGGAAAGCCTGGATCTGAAAAAAGAGGATTTGGAAAGGGTAAAGGCGGCGGCAGAAAACTTGGAAATGTTCCAGAAGCTGTTTAAAATGGATTTGCAGATTGACCGGTTTAAGGGCAGAATGGAAAATGTCAAGGTTTCCCCGGAGGGAATTGTCTGCACATTCCGGACAGAACACGACCCAAACGCACAGGAACACACCATCCGGATTATCTTCCATATGCCGAAACGCTGGGGATCCTCCCTGGAGGTTGCTTTGGTTGACCCGGTGCGCGCACCGAGAATCACAGTCAGCTACCCGGAGGATGTGATGGATGTGGAGATGTTCTCGTTCCTGAGCAAAGGTGAGGAATCTTCTTTGGAGGTTGCGCATGAGCATCTAAACGGTATCTACGATATTTCCTTAAATAGCGAATGGGTTTACCCCATCAGCGGAATGGTGTTCTGCCCGGAGAAAAAGACTGAGCAGGAATAGCAATATTGCTTGACAATCCCATGAAAAAATGGTATAGTAGAATTGGAAGAATAGAAATTCAAAGGATAAGGAATAGCAGAATGTGGATTGCAGATCAATGGACAGATTATAAATTATTAGACAGCGCCGGCGGCGAAAAGCTGGAATACTGGGGAGATATTCTCCTACGCCGTCCTGATCCGCAGGCAATCTGGACGGAAAGAACCGAACAGAGACTGTGGGAAAAGTCAGACGCGCATTACCACCGTTCCAAAAGCGGCGGCGGCAGCTGGCAGTTTCATAACAAAAAGCTCCCGGCATACTGGCCGATACACTATCGGGATTTAACGTTCCATATTAAACCGATGGGCTTTAAGCATACAGGGTTGTTTCCGGAGCAGGCGGTCAATTGGGATTGGTTTTCCGAGCTGATAAAAAAAGCCGGACGACCGGTCAGAGTGCTGAATTTGTTTGCCTATACCGGCGGAGCGACGGTTGCCGCACTTGCCGCAGGGGCAGAGGTGGTGCATGTGGATGCGTCGCGCGGCATGGTAACCTGGGCAAAGGAAAACGTTATCGCGTCCGGACTGGGGGAAAAACCGGTTCGGTATATTGTAGATGATGTGGTGAAGTTTGTTTTGCGCGAGGAACGGCGCAAACGGGAATATGATGCAATTATTATGGATCCGCCGTCCTATGGCAGAGGTCCTGGCGGTGAGGTCTGGAAAATTGAAAATGAGCTGTATCCGCTGATTCAGAATTGTATTAAAATTTTATCTCCAAACCCGCTTTTCTTCCTGATTAATTCCTACACAACCGGACTTTCCGCATCTATTTTAGAAAATGTACTGACCTATACGATGAAAAAACGCTATGGCGGCAGGGTGTCGGCAGATGAAATCGGCTTGCCGATGCTTTCCAATCATATGGTTCTTCCCTGCGGCATTTCCGGCAGATGGGAAGGGTGAAGAAAATGAACATGTTAAAAACCGAAAATCTTTCCTATTCCTATGCCCCGGAGACGGAAAACAGCTATGTTTTTTCAGACTTGAATTTAGAAATCGAAAAGGGCAGCTTTACGGCTGTTTTAGGGCATAACGGCTGCGGAAAGTCGACGCTTGCCAAGCATTTTAACGCGATCCTGCTGCCGAGCGGCGGTACGGTCTATGTGCTTGGTATGAATACACAGGATGCGGACAAGGTGTTTGAAATCCGGAAAAATGCCGGCATGGTATTTCAAAATCCGGATAATCAGATTGTGAGTGCAATTGTAGAGGATGAGGTGGCATTTGCTCCGGAAAACCTCGGTGTTCCGTCTGCAGAAATCCGGCGGCGCGTGGAGGAATCGCTCCGCATTGTCGGAATGGAGGAATATAAAAAGGCATCGCCTGCACATCTTTCCGGCGGACAGAAACAGAGGATTGCAATTGCGTCTGTATTGGCAATGCAGCCGCAGTGTATTATTTTAGATGAACCGACTGCCATGCTTGATCCGAGCGGCAGACGGGAGGTACTTTCCACTGTTAAAATGCTGAATCGGGAAAAAGGCATGACAGTTATCCTGATCACACATTATATGGACGAGGCGGCGCAGGCAGACCGTGTGATTGTGATGCAGGAGGGGGCGGTTGTTTTGGACGATTGTCCGAGAGAGGTGTTCCGGCATGTGGAGAAAATGAAAGCGCTGGGACTGGATGTTCCACAGGTGACGGAGCTTTTCTATGAGCTAAGAAAGGCAGGCATGGAGCTGCCGGACGATATTATCACAGTAGAGGAGGGGGTCTTGTACCTGTCCTCACTCTTAAAAGGGCGAAAACAAGCATGATTGAAATCAAGAACTTAAATTATATCTATCAGCAGGGAATGCCGGGCGAAAAGCAGGCATTAAAGAATATTAACCTGACGATTCCAACCGGTGATTTTGCTGCACTGATCGGGCATACCGGGTCAGGAAAATCCACCCTCATTCAGCATCTGAATGCACTCATCAAGCCGACCTCCGGCGAGATCATCATAGACGGCATTCCAATCTGCGATCCGAAAACTGACTTAAAAGCAATCCGCCGTATGGTGGGATTGGTGTTTCAGTATCCGGAATATCAGCTGTTTGAAGAAACGGTATACCGGGATATTGCGTTTGGACCGACCAATATGCAGCTGTCAGATGAGGAAATCCGGGAGCGCGTTTATGAGGCGGCAGAGCTTGTCGGACTTTCGGAAAAGCTTTTGGAGGAATCTCCGTTTGAATTATCCGGCGGACAAAAACGCCGTGCAGCCATTGCCGGAGTCCTTTCGATGCGCCCGCGCGTTTTGATTCTGGACGAGCCTACCGCAGGATTGGATCCGCGCGGCAGAGATCAGCTTTTGAATCAATTGGTTAAGCTGCACGAAAAAAATCCGGATATGACCGTCTTGCTGGTTTCCCATAGCATGGAGGATGTTGCAAGGGTTGCAGAGCATGTTTTTGTATTAGAGCATGGGAGCGTGGCGCTTTCCGGCACAGTCCCGGAGGTGTTTTCCCAGGCGGAACAGCTCAAAAAAATCGGACTGTCTGTTCCGCAGATTACCGAGCTGTTTTTAAGATTAAATCAGCAGGGAGCAGAGCTGCCGGATGATATTTACACCGTTTCGGCAGCGGCAGAGGCAATTAAAAAGAGGATAGGGGGCGGACAGCATGCTGAGTGATATTACCATCGGACAATATATTCCCACCGGCTCTTTTTTACATCGGATGGACGCAAGAGTAAAAATTCTGCTTTTGTGTGCTTATCTGGTTCTGCTCTTTATGGTGAGCGCTCCGGCGGCATATCTTTTCATCGGAGCGGCAACAATCGGATTGGTGGCTTTAAGCCGGGTTTCGGTAAAATTTGTTTTGCGCGGATTGAAACCAATGTTTTTGATCCTGGTTCTGACCATGGTTTTTAACTTATTTTTAACACCGGGGGAAACGCTTGTGTCCTTCCCTGTTTTTCGCTGGCATTTCACGATTACGCAGGAGGGATTGAAAACTGCAATTTTGATGTTTTTAAGACTGTTATTTTTGGTGATTACCTCCTCGCTCTTAACGTTGACCACAGCGCCCCTGATGTTGACAGATGGAATTGAACGTCTGCTGCGCCCGTTCGATCGGTTTCATGTGCCGTCGCACGAGATCGCGATGATGATGACCATTGCAATCCGCTTTATTCCGACACTTGCGGAGGAGGCGGAAAAGATTATGAAAGCGCAGACGGCGAGGGGTGCAGATTTTGAAAGCGGCAATTTGATTCAGCGTACCAAAGCTATGATTCCGCTTTTAGTGCCGCTGTTTATCAGCGCGTTCCGGCGCGCAGACGACCTCGCGACTGCAATGGATGCACGCTGCTATAACGGAGGAGCAAATCGCACGCGGATGCGTGAATTGAAAATGACCAAAATAGATTATATTGCAATCGGAAGCTTTGCAGCTTTTTGCGTGATTGTGTTTGCAGCAAACCGATGGCTTTTGATGTAGGAGGAAAAAGGTGCGGAATATTAAGCTGACACTTCAATATGACGGCGGCGGATACCATGGCTGGCAGCGTCAGGAAAATGCAGTCACCGTGCAGGAAACGGTGGAAAAGGCGATCTATGGC
This sequence comes from uncultured Clostridia bacterium, assembly GCA_934462945.1. Classification (GTDB taxonomy): domain Bacteria; phylum Bacillota; class Clostridia; order UBA1381; family UBA1381; genus RQCD01. The sequence continues at coordinate 63,965 of CAKSJF010000002.1, forward strand.
TGCACTGGGGAGCAGGTTTCTTTGATCGGATGCGGCAGAACGGACAGCGGCGTACATGCAAAAGCCTATGTCTGCAACTTCAGGACGGATTCTAACATTCCGGCAGAAAAGTTTCCGCGCGCCATCAATGCACATCTTCCTAAGGAAGATATCTGCTGCTATTTTGCCGAGGAGGCAGAGGAAGCTTTTCACGCGAAAAAGAGCGCAAAAAAGAAATGTTATACTTATTATATTCAAAATTCCGATTTTCCGGATGTGTTTTTAAAGCCGTATTCCTGGCATTTTCGCCCGGAACTGGATCTTTCGCAAATGCAGAGAGCAGCAGGGGCATTTTTGGGAACACACGATTTTATTGGCTTTGCGTCCAGCGGTTTTTCGGTGAAAACAACGGTGCGGACGATTTATGAACTTCGGGTATTTCGGAATGAGAGCCAAATTGTGATTGATACCATTGGAAACGGATTTTTATATAATATGGTGAGAATTATTGTCGGTACGCTTGTGTTTGTGGGATGCGGAAAGATTAGCGCAGAGGATATGCCGGAGATTATTGCATCGTGTGACCGAAACCGTGCCGGAATCACAGCACCGCCGGAGGGACTATTTTTATCGGAGGTTTATTATGAAGAATAAACGGAGCATCATTCTTCTGATTCTGAGCCTGATTGCTGTCGGAATTTTTGCCGTGGCAGCATCGGGTGTGAAGATTGATTTTATTGAAAACTACGGAACAAATTTCCGGAAAAATGTCAAGGGACTGGAGGAGATGTTCTCCTGGAAATTCCCCGAACCGATTGAGAATTTTCTGAATCAGACGCCGCGTCCTCTCACCACAGAGGAAAAGCTTGCAATTTTAGAAAAGCAGCAGGCAGAGGAGAGCGGAGAAACAGCAGCGCCGCAGGAATCCAGCCTGCCGACTGCAACCCCGCAGACTGCCGGAACGGTAACCTCCAATATTGTCGCACAAAAAAATGCCTATACCGCAGGCTATGCGGCATATGATGGAAAAGTTTTGTGTGCGGCGGAAACGGCGCTTTCCTGCTACCGGAAGGACGGAACGCTGGAATGGAGCAAGGAGATTCAGGCAAATCAGCCGATTTTAAGAACAGCGAAGGACTATATTTTAGTTGCCGAGCGTGGCGGCACGCATTTTTACCTGTTTTCCGGGAAGAAAATGCTATATGAGCAGACCACGGATGCACCGATTGTATCAGCAAGCGTTTCAGAACACGGAGACACGGTGCTGATTGCAGAAAAAGATCATTACCGCGGCACCGTGACAGTGTACAATAAAAAATCAAAGGAGGTATTCCGCTGGAACTCCGGCTCTTACGCGATTTTGGATGCAGATATTTCGCCCTCCTCGAGAACGCTTGCCGTATCACTCTTAGAAACCGAAAACAGCGTGAATACGAAAATATCGTTCTTTCATCTGACCGAGGCAGAGAGCTATGCATCGGTATCCTTTGAGGACACCATCCTGTTTGACATTAAATTTGCAGGAGAACAGCTGACAGCGGTGGGAGATAACCAGATTATGAGTCTGAATACCAAAGGTGAAACCGGCTGGCAGACCAGTTTTGACGGAAAAACACTCAATCGGTACATTCTGGAGACAGACGGGCATAAGCTGTGCGTTTTGGATCACGACAATGCGGCCGAGCTATTAGTGCTGAATAACCGCGGCGGTGAGCGTACCACGCTCTCTGCGAAAACACTTCCGGATTTTGTGGACTTATCTTCGGGGTATCTTGCATATAATGATGGGAGAGAAATAATTTATACTTCCTTTTCCGGCAAGGATGTCAAGCGGTATCTTTGCAGCCGCGATTTAAAGGGACTTCTTTTAATCGCGCCGGACGAGCTGATGGCAGTGTATAGTTCGGGATTGGAGTTTATTAAGTTTTAAAAAAGCTACGGAGGGATTTTATGCACTATTGGTTTTTAGATGTAATTCTCTTAGTCATGATTACGGTAATTGTCTGGGTTTCGATGAAAAAGGGATTTTTAAAGGCATCTTATCATGCTTTGGCAACGGTTATTACCATTCTTCTGGTGTTTGCATTCCAAATGCCGTTTCAGGAATATCTGGAACAATCGTCTCTGGGGGATCTGGTGCAGGAGAAGGTTTCTTTGAGCGTGCAGACCTCTATGGAGGAGAATCCGGAGGTAAAAAATGCGCAGTCGGACGAAAACGGACTGGAGGCAGCGGCGAACGCACTTCCGCTCCCGGATTTTTTACATAAGTTTTTAAATCAGATGATCCGCCAGCAGAGCGAAAATTTTGAAACACTAAAAACAAGTGTGGCGGACAGCTTGACCGGTATGGTCAGCTCGGTGATTTTGCAGCTGGTATCTATCGTACTCTTGTTTTTACTGGTTCGGTTGGGGCTGTATCTGCTGTTTTTGCTTTTGCAGTCTATGGCAAAGCTCCCGGTTCTGCGCTTTTTCAATAAAGCGCTGGGAATTGTGATGGGGGCAGTGAATGCATTATTGGCGGTATATCTTGTCTGTGCACTGGTGATGCTCTTAACCCCGGTAAAAAGTGCGGAGCATTTGAATGAAGTGGTCAATCAGACTTATCTTGTGAAATATTTTTATCAGAATAATTTACTGATGACGTTATTTTTAAACTAACAAAGGAGGAAGCAATATGTATAGCGATCTTGTCAAAAAAGGTGTGGAGCGGACAGCGCACCGCGCGTTAATGAAAGCGCTGGGTTTAACAGAGGAGGAAATCAGCCGTCCGTTTATCGGTGTAGTATGTGCGAAGAATGAGATTATTCCGGGGCATATGCATCTGGATAAAATTGCAGAGGCGGTCAAGGCAGGCATTCGGATTGCCGGCGGTACACCGATCGAATTTCCGGCAATCGGCATTTGCGACGGCATTGCAATGGGACATGTCGGCATGAAATATTCTCTGGCATCCCGGGAACTGATTGCAGACAGCATTGAATCTATGACGATGGCGCACGGGTTTGACGCGTTAGTGCTGATTCCGAACTGTGATAAAATTGTTCCGGCAATGCTGATGGCAGCGGCAAGACTGAACAAACCGGCAATCGTTGTCAGCGGAGGACCGATGCTTTCGGTCAATTATAAAGGCAAATGGCGCGATCTGAACACGAACTTTGAGGCAGTCGGTGCATACTGTGCCGGAACACTTGGAGAGGACGAGCTGCGTGAATTTGAGGATATGTCCTGCCCGACCTGCGGCAGCTGCTCCGGAATGTTTACAGCCAATTCGATGAATTGCTTAACCGAGGCTTTAGGTATGGCATTGCCGGGAAACGGCACAATCCCGGCAGTTTATTCTGAGCGTTTGCGGCTTGCGAAAAAAACCGGTATGCAGATTATGAAGCTGTTAGAGCAGGATGTCAAACCGCGCGACATTATGACGGAAAAAGCGTTCTATAATGCACTCCGGGTGGATATGGCGCTCGGCTGTTCCACAAATTCCATGCTGCATCTGCCGGCAATTGCGCATGAGGCAGGGGTGGCGCTTAGCATGGATCAAGCGAATGCAATTTCGGAAAGTACTCCGAATTTGTGTCATTTGGCGCCTGCCGGCGTGCATCATGTGCAGGATTTATATGCTGCCGGCGGTGTGATGGCGGTTATGCATGAGTTAAAGGAACTTTTAATCTGCGATCTGCCAACCGTTACCGGAAAAACCGTCGGAGATAATATTAAGGACTGCAAGGCAACCGATCCGGAGGTCATTCGTCCGATTGATCATCCCTATTCCAAAACCGGCGGCATTGCGGTGCTAAAGGGGAATTTAGCGCCAGACGGCGCAGTGGTAAAGCGGAGCGCAGTGGCAGAGGAAATGCTGGTGCATGAAGGTCCTGCACGCGTCTTTAACAGCGAGGATGAAGCCATCCAGGCGATCTATGACGGCAAGATCCAAAAGGGTGATGTGGTTGTGATCCGTTATGAAGGGCCAAAGGGCGGACCGGGCATGCGCGAAATGCTTTCCCCAACCTCGGCAATCTGCGGTATGGGTCTGGATAAGGACGTTGCGCTGATTACAGACGGACGCTTTTCCGGAGCAACGCGCGGTGCGGCAATCGGACATGTTTCTCCGGAGGCGGCAGAGGGCGGCGTGATCGGTCTTTTACAGGACGGCGATGTGATCGAAATTGACATTCCCAAAAATATTTTAAAAGTACACTTATCGGATGAAGAACTCGAAAAACGCAGAAAGGACTGGAGGCCGGAGGAGGTTAAAATCAAAACCGGTTATCTTGCACGCTATGCGAAATTAGTATCCTCCGGCATGACCGGAGCAATTCTGAAAAATGATTAATTTTTTGATCGGGCGCAGAGCCTGCGCCCGACCGTTTCAATTTTTTAGCATCTGATTTTTTCCATTTAGTCTCCTTTTTTGTCTGCAAAAGGCGGCTTGAAAATTTTTGCAGACAGAAAGGAAACGAAGAAAATGCAGGATGGAATTGCATTAGAAAGACAAACAAAGGAAGAATTAAAGCAAATTGCGACAGGATTGGGAATTACAAAGATTTCCGCTTTAAAAAAGGATGAAATTATTGCAAAGATCCGGGAAAAACGCGCGGAGCAGAAAAAGCCGGAGCGGAAAATTCCGGAGGAAACAGAAATAGAGGAGGTGCAAACCGCACCAAAAGTACATGTCCGGGCGGTTGTTCCGGGCAGACGTCAGCCGGTGAAAGCAGCTGTTCAGACGGCGCGTCCGCCCCGGCAGCGTCCGAATGATGCCGTATCGGTCAAGGGTGTTTTAGATGTGATGGCAGAGGGATTTGGATTTCTGCGCTTTGAAAATTACCGTCCGAGTGAGCAGGATGTGTATGTTTCTCCCACCCAGATCCGGCGGTTTAATTTAAAAACCGGAGACGAAATTGAGGGCGATTGCCGACCGACACAGGATGAGGATAAATATTCTCCGCTGCTGTTTGTCCGGACGATTAACGGCGATCCGCTGGATGTTGCCTTAAAGCGCCGTCCGTTTGAAAAGCTGACACCGATTTATCCGCAGGAGAAACTGCGCCTGGAAAACGGGCAGAGAGATCGCTATGCGGCAAGACTTTTAGACCTGCTTGCTCCGATCGGAAAGGGACAGCGCGGTATGATCGTGGCGCCGCCTAAGGCAGGTAAAACTACACTCTTAAAGCAGATTGCCCAGTCGATTGCGGAGAATTATCCGGAGGTATACTTAATTGTGCTATTGATTGATGAGCGCCCCGAGGAGGTTACCGATCTGAAACGCTCGGTCAAGGGAGATGTAATCTATTCCACCTTTGATCAGACGCCGGAAAATCACACCAAGGTTGCGGAGATGGTTTTAGAGCGTGCCTGCCGTCTGGTGGAGCAGAAAAAGGATGTTGTGGTGCTTTTGGATTCAATCACACGTCTTGCGCGTGCGTATAATCTAACCGTTACCCCTACCGGAAGAACCCTGTCCGGCGGTCTTGATCCGGATGCATTGGTAAAGCCGAAGAAGTTTTTCGGAGCGGCACGGAACATTGAGGAGGGCGGCAGTCTGACAATTTTAGCAACGGCATTAGTAGAAACCGGCAGCCGGATGGATGATGTGATTTTTGAGGAATTTAAGGGAACGGGCAATATGGAATTAAAGCTTGACCGAAGCTTGCAGGAGCGGCGGATTTTCCCGGCAATCGACATCCAGCGTTCCGGAACACGCCGGGAGGAAACCCTCCTTACCGCGCGCGAGCAGGAGGCTGTCTGGCTTTTGCGCCGGGATATGAGCCGTCAGACGCCGGTCGACAGCATGAGTATTTTAATGCAGTATCTAAAAACAACCTCCAATAACCGGGATTTAGTGGATTTGGTGATTAGTAAACATGCGAGACGATAAGGAAACCATTGAGGATTTACAGCTTGGCGGGCTGCGGCTGATTCAGAAAAAGGACGGCTTTCGGTTTGGAACGGACGCGGTGCTGTTGGCAGACTTTGCAAAGGATGTTCCCTCGGAGCAGACGCTGGATCTCTGCTGCGGAAACGGGATTATTCCGATTCTGCTGTCGCATAAAACGAAAACAAAAAAAATCTGCGGTCTGGAAATTCAGCATGAGGTTTTAGAAATGGCAAAGCGTTCGGTGTTATTAAACGGATTAGGAGAGCGTGTGGAGTTATTGGAGGGAGATCTCCGGCATGCGGAAGAATATTATCCGGCGCGGAGCTTTGATCTGATCACATGCAATCCGCCCTATATGCGCGCCGGTGCGGCAGTTGAAAATCCGTCCGATACAAAGTTGATTGCACGGCATGAAATCACATGCTCCCTGGAGGATGTGATCCGGGTATCGGCACGGCTTTTAAAAACGGGCGGAAAGCTTTTGATGGTACACCGCCCCGGACGGTTGGTGGACGTGTTGACCCAAATGCGCGCCAACCGGATTGAACCAAAGCGGCTGCGCCTGGTTTACCCGTCAGAAAAACGACCTCCGATTCTGTTTTTGGTGGAGGGACTTCTTTATGGAGGAACGGAACTGCGGATTCTGCCGCCGCTTGTTTTGAGAGGTCAGGATGACAGAGAAACAGAAGAATTAAAAAGGATATATGAAAGGGAATCGGAATGAAAGGAACGCTATATTTGTGTGCAACGCCAATTGGCAATCTTGGAGATGTTTCCGCAAGGTGCCTGGAGGTGTTTCGGAGTGCGGATGTGATTGCCGCGGAGGACACGCGCAGAACCATCCAGCTTTTAAATCATTTTGAAATAGCAAAGCCGCTTACAAGCTATCATGAGCATAACAAGGCAGAAAAGGGCGCATATTTAATTTCTCTTTTGGAGGAGGGAAAGCAGGTGGTGCTGGTGTCGGATGCAGGCACGCCTGCAATTTCTGATCCGGGTGAGGATTTAGTCCGGCTTTGTATTGAGCATGATATTCCGGTCACCTCAATTCCGGGACCGGTTGCAGCGATAAACGCGCTGATTCTTTCCGGACTTCCCACACGACGGTTCTCCTTTGAGGGCTTTTTGTCGGTCAATAAACGGCACCGTCATGAGCATTTGAACAGCTTAAAAAATGATACGCATACCCTGATTTTCTATGAAGCGCCGCATAAGCTGAGGACAACCTTAGACGATCTTTCCAGAGTGTTCGGCGGAGAAAGAAAAATTGCCCTTGCGCGTGAGCTGACAAAAATACACGAGGAAATCCTGCGTATGACAGTTTCTGAGGCAGTGGCATATTATCAGGAACAGACACCGCGCGGTGAGTATGTGTTAATTGTGGAGGGCGCAAGCGAGCGTGCGGAGCAGGAGGAACAGCCATGGATGGAATGGACGGTGCGGGAGCATGTGGATCACCTGATTAAAAACGGACTTTCCCAAAAGGACGCAATCAAAGAAGCTGCAAAAGAACGCGGTGTTCCGAAACGAGAAGTTTATCAAGCTTATCATATAGAAGAATAAATGGTTGAACTTTCAGCGTTTTTTATCAGATTTCGGTACAATCAAGCGGTTTGCTGGCTCTTGTGCATGTTGTCCGATTTCGTTGTCAAAAAGTAATATAAATTTAATCTTTCAAATTCTATTGACACTGTTAGACAATTATGGTAGTATGATAGTTAAGGGAGTTATCAGAAATTTCGACATGAGGGGAGGTATCGAAAAATCCGGGCACGGTTTGATATTCTGATAAAACAAATTCGTAATTTGAAAGAAAATGGAGGTTTATCATGAGAAAATTTTTAAACATCATATTGGCAGCGGCGCTTGCTTTTGGATTAAACGTTCCAATTTACGCGGAGGATGCTGTCGATGCAGAAAGCGTAGCAATTAAAGGAGATCGGGAAATTTCGATGTTTGTCGGCGATACGCTTGAGCTGACGGCAGAGGCGTCTAAAGCCGGAGATACATATTATCGCTGGTGGACGGAAGATCTGGAAAATGCGGTGATTACCTTAACGGGTGACAACGGAGAAACAGTGGTAACACCGGGTGAGGAAACAGGCGTTACGCAGTCGACTGCCACAATCAAGGCGGTTGCAGCAGGAGACGCTGTGGTAAAGGTGTATGCGGACAGCAATCCGATTACGGCGGACAATTTGGAGAATCTCGCACCGGATTCGGTCACAATCCATGTTGCAGAGAAAAACACAGTCTCCTTTGAAGTGTATTCCTATAACAAGTCAAAGGAAAAGGAGCATCAGCTTGCCGGAACGATTGACAATCTCAGCGTTGAACTGGACAAGACCGCTTTTACCGCGCCGGCAGATGATCTGTATCAGGAGGAATATGCGTATGTTTCCCTGCTGAATTTCAAAACCGCAGATGAAGAAACACCATATCCGGCAATTGACGAAACCACGGTAACGTTATCGCTTGCAGAGGGCGGAGAAACAGCATTTGGAAAGGAATTTAAACTGTTTTTTGTCAATGGCGAAGACCGGGAGGAAATCTCTGTTACAGCAGAAAACGGAACACTTCAGTTTCCGCTTAGCAAGCTGGGACAATATGTGCTTTATTATAACGCATATACTCTGACGGTGACATTCTATGACGGAGAAACTGTCTATCACACAGTGGCTGATTTAAAGCCGGAGGATTCTGTGAAATTCCCAAGAATTCCGGAAAAGGACGGCTATGTCTTCACAGGCTGGAAAGTGAAGAATGCAGAAGGCAAGCTGGAAAATCCGACATCCATTCTGGCAAAAGATCATGATGCATATTACGCATCCTGGTGTGATAAAAATAATATAATCAAGTTGACCGTCAGCCCGGACGAACTCACACGCGGAAAAGAGGACGGACAAAAGCTGACCTTAAAGACGAACGATGGAAAATTTGCAGACACGGACGAGTTAAATAAGGATGTGCCGGAAAACTGGAAGATTGTCGGCGAAAGCCGTTTAAGCATTGAAAAGGTAAACAGAAAGGGCGACCGTACCCTGGAACTTGTATTGAGCGGAAACAGCAAGGATATTTATAAAAATACAACGATTTATGTTGAGATGAATCAGGCGCTTCTGCTGCCGGATCAGAATGATTCGGGCGAAGTAACCCCGGTATTTGCGCGGCTTGATAAGAACGGAATTCAGGAAAAATATTATCGGACAGATAATTCCGTCAAGCTGAAAAAACAGTCCTCATCCTCCAGCAGCAGTGGAGGCAGCAGCGGCGGAAGCGGTGGAATTACCATTGTGCGCTATGTCATCACGTTCCATTCCAACGGCGGCAGCCAGGTGGCAACGCAGTCGGCAGTGATGAATACAGCGGTATCCAGACCGGTTGATCCGCAGAGAGACGGCTATACCTTTGCAGGCTGGTATACAGACGAATCCTTAACAATCGCATATGACTTTAAAGCAGCTGTGACAAAGAACCTGAATCTGTATGCAAAATGGACCTCCAACGATTCTGGCAATCAGCTGATCTTTACAGTGGATAAGCTTGAAGCAAAGGTTTTTGGTGTGGACACTACGAATGACGTTGCACCGATCATCCGGAATGACCGTTCTTTCCTCCCGGCAAGATTTGTTGCAGAAAATCTGGGCGCAGTGGTAGAATGGAATCCGGACAACAGAACGGTGCTGATTACAAAGGACGATATCAGAATCGTTCTTACCATTGATTCTGATACTGCAACGGTGAATGACGAGGCGGTAACGCTGGATCATCCGGCATTTATCGAAAATGACAGAACCTACACGCCGATTCGTTTTATTGCAGAAAAGCTCGGCGCAGGGGTTGACTGGAATCCGGATACGCGTGAAATTACCATCACGAAATAAAGATATGTAAAACAGAGTGCAGAACATATAAAGCGCACCGCTGAGCGGTGCGCTTTTATATACTCATATCGGAAGCTCTTTAAAGGTAGAAACCTGCCTGATGCAGCGCTGTGTCCTCAGGAAGTCCGAACATGAGATTCATGTTCTGAATTGCCTGACCGGCTGCGCCCTTTACGATATTATCCAGTGTGGAAACGATTACGGCGCGGTTCAGTCTGGGATCAACACAAACTCCGATATCCACAAAATTGCTGCCTGCCACATGCTTTGTTTCCGGAAGTTCTCCTGCGTTTTTGACGCGGACAAAAAATTCATCCTTATAAAAATCAGCATAGAGCTTTTGAATTTCCTCCGTTGTGCAGGGTTTGTTCAGATTGACATAAATCGTTGCTAAAATTCCGCGCTTTTGCGGAATGAGATGCGGCGTAAAGGAAAGGATAATTTCCTCATTTGCCAGATTGGAAAGCTCCTGCTCAATTTCTGAAGTGTGCCGGTGGGTTGCAATTTTATATGCCTTTGTGTTTTCGGTGCATTCGCAGAAATGATAGGGAAGTCCTAAACTGCGCCCTGCTCCGGTTACACCGGATTTTGCGTCGATAATAATATTTTTGTTGTCGGAAAGTCCGTTTGTTACCAACGGTGCAGCGCCTAAAATGGAGCAGGTGGTGTAGCAGCCGGGATTTCCAATCAGCCGTGCTTTTTTAATTTTTTCACGGTGCAACTCACAAAGACCGTATACCGATTCCTTTAAAAGCTCCGGTGAGGAATGAGGAGCGCCATACCATTTTTCATATACTGCCGGATCGTCATACCGGTAGTCGCCGCTAAAATCAATCACCTTGACTCCTGTTTCCAAAAGTGCCGGAATTACTTCCTTGGACGCACCGTGCGGAAGTGCGGTAAAGGCAACATCGCATTCCTTTACCCGTTCCAAATCCAGTGCCTCGCACTCCTGATCCAGTATTTTTGCAAGGTTCGGATAAACCTCGCTGATTTTCTTCCCCTCAAAACTCTTAGAACCTAAAATTTTGATCTGTACGTCCGGATGATTCGTCAAGAGACGTACCAATTCAATGCCGGCATAGCCGGTTGCGCCTAAAACAGCTGCTTTAATCATTCTTTTTTTCCTCCCCGTTTTCATAATCCTTCATTAATAAGGCTCGAATATATCCTTTTGACTTATCGGTCGAATCAATATAGAAGCCGCGTCCGTAGTAGAAACGGATCAGCGATGCAATTTTTGATCCGGTGTGCAGAGAAAGCCGTGTGACTCCCTGATCTAACATGATTTTGTCGACAATATTCATAATTGATTTTCCGATTCCGTTATTCTGCGAAGATATTTTTACCCCGAATCGGCTTAAATATGCCGTGTGATCGTCAAATACCTCCAGCCGGACGCTGCCAACCGGTGTTCCGTTGGAAAATGCAATCAGCACAATTTTTGTCTGAATGTCATGCAAAATGTCCTCATAGGTTTCGTGCAGCGCAGGGGTGGAATCAATTCCTGCAAGCTCCCGGTATTTCTGGAATGCCTCCCGCGTAATATTCATAATGTCCGGAATGTCACCCTCGTTTGCCAGCCGAACCTGAAATAACGTTTGAAATTCGTACATACGGTTATTCCTTTCCCATCAAGGTTGCCATGACAGCCTTTTGTGCGTGCAGGCGGTTTTCTGCCTCATCAAAAATCACCGACTGCTTTCCGTCAATCACTTCTGAGGTTACCTCATAGCCGCGGTATGCCGGCAGGCAATGCAGGAAAATGGCATCATCCTTGGCATATGACATCAACTCGCTGTTCACCTGATATGGCATAAATACTTTGATTCGTTCTTCCTTTTCGGATTCCATTCCCATGCTGACCCAGGTGTCGGTATATACCACGTCTGCATCCTTGATTGCCTCTTTGGGATCTTCGGTCAAAAGCAGCTTTGCGCCGCTCTTTTGGAAGTCCTCTTTTGCTGCTGCGACAACTGCCGGGTCGCACTGGTAGCCGCTTGGTGTTGCAATCGCGCAGTCAAGCTTCATTTTTGCGCAGCCGTACATCAGAGAATGCGCCATGTTATTTCCGTCTCCGATATAAGCAAGCTTTAAGCCCTCAAGCTTACCTTTGTGTTCGTATATCGTCTGCAAGTCGGCTAATACCTGGCAGGGGTGCAGAAGATCGGTCAGTGCATTGATGACCGGAATATCTGCATATTCTGCTAAGTCTAAAACATCTTGATGTGCAAAGGTACGGATCATAATGCCGTCTAAGAAACGCTCCAGCACCTTGGCGGTATCGTAAATACTTTCTCCGCGTCCTAACTGGATGTCGTGTGAGGATAAAAACATCGGATAGCCGCCCAGCTGAACCATGCCGACCTCAAAGGACACACGGGTTCTGGTGGAGGATTTTGTAAAAATCATACCGAGCGTTTTACCCTTTAAAATGGGGTGGGCAATGCCGGCTTTCTGTTCCTTTTTCAGTTTTAATGCTAATTCCAGAAGTGCGGAAACCTCCTCCTGTGAGCAATCGTGCAGACTGATAAAATCTTTCATAATCTTCCTCCTATAACACTTCGTCTAATGCTTTGATAAATCCGTCAATGTCTTTTTCTGATACAATCAGCGGCGGCGCTAACCGCAGGGTGCTGCCGCAGAGACTGGTGAGATAATGTTTTTCAAATAATTTTAAATAGGTTGGCTTTGCAGTCTCCGGTGTCAGCTCAATGCCGATTAGTAAACCGGCATTTCTTAAGTCGGTAATTTCCGGGCGCTTTTTTTGAACTTCGGAAAGTTTGCTCATGAAATATACCGACATTTTTTGCGTATTTTCTAATAAATGTTCTTCCTCAATGGCTTCAAATACTGCAACACCGGCAGTGGTTGCCAGCGGGTTTCCGCCGAAGGTTGAGCCATGGTCGCCAGGGGCAAAGATTTCTGCCACAAAATTCTTTGCGCAGACTGCACCAATCGGAACACCGCCGCCCAAAGCCTTTGCAGAGGTGAAAATATCCGGTTCAACGCCGTAATACTGATGTGCAAAATAGTACCCTGTCCGTCCCATGCCGGTTTGAACCTCATCAAAAATTAAGAGGATTCCCTCGCTGTCGCAGAGGCTTCGCAGCTCCTCTAAATATTGCTTGCTCATGGGATAGACACCGCTCTCGCCCTGGATTGGTTCTACCATAATTGCCGCCGTTTTCGGAGTGATAGCAGCCTTTACTGCCTCAATCGAATTGGGTTCAACCTGTATGAAACCAGGCGTCAGCGGATGGTACGGCTTTTGAAATTTTTCCTGCCCGGTTGCGGCAACGGTCGCTAAGGTTCTTCCGTGGAAGGATTTTTTCAGACTGATGATTTCATAGCGATCCAGCCCTTTTTTATAAAAATAAATTTTTGCAAGCTTGATTGCACCCTCGTTTGCCTCTGCACCGGAATTTGCAAAGAAAACCTTATCTGCGCAGGAGTTTTTGCAGAGCAGCTCTGCCAAGTGTGCCTGTGATTCAATATAATAGTAATTTGATGTATGTAACAGCCGATCCACCTGCTGATGCAGTGCGGTGCAAAGCTTCGGATGCGAATGCCCTAATACCGATACGGCAATACCGCCCAGAAAGTCCTGATACACGCTCCCGTCATCGGCGGTAAGCTCCATACCTTTCCCGGAAACAAAACAAACTGGGAGACGTTTTCCGAATGTATTCATATAATAATTTTCATCTAACTGCATGATTTTCTGTAATTCCAAGCCATTCGCCCACTTTCTATGGTTTTATGTTCTAATTATACAGCTTTGTGAATAAAAATTCAATAGTTTTTTTAAACTTTTATCATTTTCTATGAAAAAATTTCTAACCGCGCGGATTTTTGCAACAATATATGAAAAAAAGATTGTTATTTAGTTGACAATATCCCGAATTTATGATAAAATAAAGCAAAGGAAACAGGGAAAAAGGAGAGAATTTCTGTGCAGGATAACAGCAAAAAGGTTCCCTCGGTTGTGGTGAAGCGCCTGCCGCGCTATTACCGCTATCTGGGAGAATTATTAAAGCAGGATATTTTGCGGATTTCATCCGGTGCGCTGAGCGCAAAAATGAATGTGACTGCTTCGCAGATTCGCCAGGATTTTAATTATTTCGGCGGATTCGGACAGCAGGGGTATGGCTATAATGTTGAATTTTTATACAACGAAATCGGAAGAATTTTAGGGCTCCAGGAGGGATACCGCACCATTATTGTCGGAGCGGGAAATCTGGGGCATGCGCTTGCTAATCATTCTGCGTTTGCAAAGCGCGGATTCCGGCTGTGCGCCATTTTCGACCGCGATCCGGAGCTGATCGGAAAGGTTGTAAACGGTGTGGAAATTTTGCCGGATACGGAAATGGAACGCTTTATCCGGGAAAACCAGATTGATATCGGAATTTTAGCACTGCCGAAGTCGGTGATTCAAAGTGTTGCCGATTCCTTGGTGGAATACGGAATTAAGGGACTTTGGAACTTCTCCTATGTGGAGCTGAAAACAAAAAAACCGGTTGCGGTGGAAAACGTTCACCTGATTGACAGCATGATGATGTTATCTTATAAAATCAAACAGGATGAAGAAAAATGAATATTTATACAAAAAGATCTGCCGTCAGGCAGATTTTTTT
>CAKSJF010000003.1 GCA_934462945.1 uncultured Clostridia bacterium
AATCAAATTCTGCTTTTTTCCAGACATTCGCGTCTGGCTCGCAAGCGATTCCTCCGCCAACCGAAACATTCAGCTGCGTATAGCCCGATCCCCTGTACCAAAAGCTGAAACGGTAGGTTTTTCCGCTTTCCATACCGGTTTTATCGCCGTCGTAGTAGAGGATGGTGTTGTCAAAGCTGTTTCTGAAATAATGGAAACAGTATTTTCCCTCTTTTGGATTCTGATCTGTTAATTCAAACAGGCATGCCGCATTTGCATATGCACCGCGCCAATAGTTGCAGGCGCTGTAGGTCGGATCTGTTTTCTGTACAAAATATTCTGTTTCGCTCTGATCCGGGAAGGTAAACTTCATACGGTATTTTCCGTTGTCCTCTCCCAGATCAAGGCTTGTTAATGTGCCGGCTGTGAGCGTATTTCCGGACATCAAATAGGAGGATACCCCGTTTTCCACCCGGTAAATATCAATCGCAGACGGTGCGGTTGCAGGATTGTTCCAGGAAATCACGCTGCCGCGCATAATCACATTTTTCGGCTGATATTTTTCTCTGCCCTCTGCCGGCTTGACCTGGATTTCTCCGAACTTAAATTCCACACTGCTCTTTTCCGAATCCAGTCCGTTTGCACCGATTGCGCAAAGCTCAGCGGTGTAAGTCTGATCCTTTACCAGATCGGAAAAGACATATTCCCCAACACCCGGCGCAAGAACGGCAATTTCTTCTCCGTCTAAGAACAGGCGCGAGTAATGCTTTGGATTCGTCCAGGAAAGGACGGTTTTTGCGCCTTCCTGGCTATAGGTAAAATCCGAAATTTTCTCCGGCGCAGCCGACTCCTCAAAATCTCCGTTGACAATCAGATTTTCGCCTGCTGCACTCCCGTCCTCATAAAGACGGATTTCCACATCATCCAGATAAAGCTCCGCCTGATCTCCGACCGGCTGAATGCTGATTGCCGCGTTCTTCTTTGTAACATCAAACAAAGCCTCTGCCGTCTGCCATTCGTCTCCGTTTACCACTTCGTCAACCGTCTGATATGTTCCGATCCGAAGCTTTAAAGAATCCACATTGTTTGCCCGGTAGCGGAATTTCATCTGATACGTACTGCCAACGGTAAAATCGGCATTTCGCTCTCCGGCAATTAAAAGGGTTTCATTGGTGTAATTTCTTGCAAAAAGCGCATAGCCGTTCGGATCGCCCGGCACGATTTTTGCGTTAAAATCTCCGTTTCCTGCCACTCTCCAGCCGGTATCGCTAAAGCTGAATTTCTTGCGGTCAGACTGAACCGTCTTTTCCCAGCCGTCCTTCCGGAAGGTGTAGGAAAGAGGTTCTTCCCCGGATGCCGGAGTTATGGAAAGCTTATTTTCCGCGCCGTCCTCCGTGCTGATTCCCTCTAAGGACAGCGCCGCTCCGGCAAGGTTATCGTAAATTTCCATGCCGGACGCGTCCCCGGCATTCGTCCAGTAAAGAGACGCATTGTCCTTATTGACCCGGATTTCAATATTTTCTGCCCCTGCACCCTTTGCATAGGCTGGCAGTGCGCACACGCCGCAGGAGATCGTCAATGCTAAAATGCTGCTGATATATTTTTTCATTTTCATCCTCCATTATCTATAGATCACGATATAACTAATCAGATACCATGCCATTCTCGCAACCACAAAATCACCCTTTTGCAGATCATTCAAACTGCCCTCTGTGACGGTTTGCGCCTTGGTGTCATAAATTAATACCTCAAGCTTCTGATAGGAGTTTACCCGGTTCATCTGCAAATACCGCAGTCCTGCGCCCTCCTTGTCGATATTAACTGCCAGAATCCGCTTGTCCGGATTCACATCCACCACCGTTCCGGCAAGCGCGGTTGCAGAGTTGTTAAAGCTCCAGGGCGCTGTCCAGAGCGGAGTTTTGCCGTCTGCAAGCTTATAGATCCGGTTGCAGACGTTTGCACGCGATTTTGTATCCGTTCCGAACTGGAGAATATCTCCCGGCTTCACGCCCTCAAATTTGCCCTCACCGTTATCCGATACGGTAATTCTGCCGTAGTGTCCCAAATAGCCGTCCAGCTCAATGCAGGGCTGATCGTCCTCATCTATGGTTTCCCGGACAGATTCTACTAAATAGTAAGATGCTCCCTTAATATTGCTTTTCGCGTTTTCTTCATTATATTCCACTAAAACCAGCGGAGCGGCGCGCCATTCGTCAATATCAAATGCGATACAGGGATTTGAGCCGCTTCCGAAATAGCTTTCATCCCGGATGCTAAAAGCGTCTGTATCATTCACATCCTTTGGAACGATCATAACAACGGTATCTGCATTCAGATATACCTCGTTATAGATAAACGCGTCAATTTCATAACGGTACTCGTCCGTGTCCGGAACGGTGATTTGTGTAAACTGATCTTTCAGGTAGGTTTGACTGTTCTGCGCGGTTTTGATTTCCTTGACCTCGCCGTCCTTGTTGGTCCGGTATTTGATCATCTGTGCCTTTTGGAGCTTTCCGTTCTCGTCTGTCAACTCCTCAAACACACGCGCATCTCCGGTCATATCCTTGTACTTTGCACGCTCGGCAAGCTTATATTCTTTCCAGATTCCATCCATTCCGTAAAGCTTCACCCAGTAGCGGTCGCTGTCCTCATCCTGATACATTCTGGTCAGATACCCGTAGGTTTCTAAAATGTCCGACGCTTTTTCCGCTAATACGGCTTTTCCGTAGTAATCAAAATAGACGGTATAATTTCTGCCGATTTCCGGCTTTACATAGCGCGGATCTGCTTTTGCGGCAAAGTATTCCGGCGAAATGTCGTATTCTGTTCCGTCAATTTTAATGGTCAGATCCTCTTCATCAAAGCCGGTCACTGCACCGGTCACTTTCTGATCGGAAACATACATTTTAATAAGCTGTCTTTTGCCGCTCTTTGGCTGTTCAATTAAGAGAATGTCGTCTCTTTTCACGTTGGAAAGCTTGATTTCCATACCGTTTTTAAACACCTGATACCGGATCTCTGCCTCATCCTGAATGTCAAATGTGTCCCCGGCATAGGTCAGCCGGTTCATAATTTTATCTTTGGAAATACTCTCTACAAAGAACAGCTGCGGCTCAAAAATCTTTAACACCTCTACCGTTCCGTCATCATTATTATCGATTCCAACGATTTTTCCAGAACCGTCCCGGATGTCTTCCATTGTGTAATCGTGATATGCATTTCCGTTATAGATTACTTTTACTGTCCCCGAAATGCGAAGTCTTTTTGCTTTGGAGCTTTCCGGGGTGGTATAGGTCAGATAGCGGAAATTATCGTCAACTTCTTCAATGTCCTGCTTATCAATCTGATAGGAAGTACTCTTGTTTTCCGTCAAGTAAAGGAGTGTATACTCATTCTGCTTTTCATCATACCGCACATATGCCTTAACCGAGCAGCCAAGAAAATCTTTTGCCGACTCCTCTGCCCTACATTCCAGTCCGTCAATCAAAACGCAATCCTCCGGAATATTTGTGTCCCCAATCAGAGATGTAATTCCGTTATCGCTCATCATACCCTTGAGCAGATAGATATTCTTAAATTTCTCTAATACCGTTTTATCCTTATTAATCTGATAGGTTGCCTTGCCGTCTTTGATCTCCACTTCTACCGGGTGTGCCTCAATCATCTGATATAAAAGCTCTGCCATATCCTGATTGGTAAGATTTTTATCTGTTCCAATCGACAGACCCTTTGTAATTCCGGAAGCATTGGTTGCCTGCCTGATACTTCCAAAATATTGCTCGTCATATCCGGCAGCGCGGACAGCAATTTCAATTGCCGTACCGCCTTTCATAACCCGATTGGAAACCAACTCATCCGACGCGCTGACAAGACCGGCATCTCTTGCCCGTTCCACCACGTCTCCGGAGGAGGTTTCTCCGAGAAATCCTAAAACTGCCTTCAAAAAATCGCCAACCTGGACATAGTTCTTTTCCTGTCCCGCCTCATACCCTTGCATAATGCCGAGTGCAGACAGCATTTCCGCCTTGTCCGAAGAACCCTCTGCCCATGCCGCCGGCATAAAATTGAGCAGAGATATGAAAAGTAAGATTGTACTGATTGTTTTTTTCATAGCTACCTCCGTTAATTTCCAAGTAATTCATAAATCATTTTTGCCGCCTCTGCACGTGTGCAGGCATCAAACGGAGCAAAGCCGTTTTCCCTGCCCGAGAGGATTCCGGCGCAGTAAAGCGTTTTCACAGCGTCACGCGCGTATTCTGAAATTTCTCCCTCGTCTGCAAAGCCTGCATATTCTCTTTCCTGCTGCGGCAGCTTTCCGCTCTTTTGCGCCGCACGCAAAAGCAATACCGCTGCATCCTGACGGGTAACAGGCATTCCAACTCCAAATTCCGTTTCAGAAATGCCGGATACAATTCCCTCCTGCACACCGACAGCAAGATACGGATAGTACCACTGTCCTTTCTCTGCATCGGTCATGCCGCATTCTGCGTCTCCGGTTTCCAGTCCGATTGCGGTAACAAGCATTTTCACCATCTGTTCTCTGGTTACAAGTTCCTGCGGCATAAACTGCTTATCCCCCATGCCGGAAATAATATTTTTCTCATATAAGGAAAGGATCGCATCCTTTGCCCAGGAAACAGAATCCAGATCTTTAAACGGCTCTGCGTCCTGCTTTGTTCCCGGCATAACGGTAATTCCGCCGGAGGATTCCTCCGTCTTTTTCACCACTCCTGCTCCGGTGGCACTGCCCTTTGTACCGCCTGAACCGGTTCCCGATCCGCTGCCGTTGGAATCAGCGCTCTTTAACGCCGCGGATAGCTTGGACGCAACATCAGAAAGCTTTTGTGCCTTTGTGCTTTCGTTGGACGTTACAAGCTTTTCTCCGACCTCTGCTTTTTTCTCCGCACTCATCCCCCGATAGGTCTGATAGGACGAATTATTTTTGAGGTTAAATTCCGTTTCATATTTTTGGAACAGGCTTTCAAAATCACTATACCGCGCATTATTAAACTGATATAGCACATTTGCCGCGGTAAAACTTTCGGAAAAATCTGAAACCGGCAGATTCTTTCCGAAATAATCAGAAATCCAGGTTTTGCGCTCCTTTGTCATATCCGCATAAGCCGTATTTTCAAAGCTTGGATTCATTTTTTCTAAAATTGTCTCTGCGGTTTCGGTTTTCTGGTTGATTGCCGCCGTATAAACCGCCTGATTAAATCGGCGGACAAATTCCTTATTTTCCAGCGTTTCATTGCCCAAAAGCTGATAGAATTGATTTGCCGCCGCTTTCTTATCGGTCAGCTTTTCGTACAGCTCAAGCTCTGCGCCGATCGAGGAAAACGCCGCACGGTGGCGGATTCCGTTTGTTTCCTCATTCAGGTACCGATCAAAGCTGTCTGCGCCTGCGCTTTTAATTCCAGAAAGAATCCCGGCAAGAACCTCCGGCTGTACATAGGCAAAATCAAATGTCTCCTCCTCGGTGTCGCCGTTTTTTAAATAAATCGTATAAAAAGACTCCGCATCCCCCACAGCGTTCTGCGGCATGGTAAAGGTAAAGGCTGATTTTTTCTCATTCAAAAGCTCGATTGCATAAATATTTTGCCCGGTGGGTTCTTCTCCCCTCGGTGCGGCAATCAGCGTGATTCCCTTTCCGAAAACCTCGTCCGCCTCCACCTGGCAGGTGACCTTGTTTTCCTCCACCGTTACGGTGCAGCTTGTCTTGGCAGAGCATACCCCCTGCGTACAGAGCAGAATTGCCGCCATCATCAAGATTGTTTTTTTCATCTTCTTCCTCCTATTCCTTAATGCCCGTCATTGCGTCGTTATTTAAAACGTACTTCTGCGCAACACAGAATACAATAATCGGTAAAATAATTGAATACATGACTGCAAGGATTCCCTTATTTCCTGCCATATTCTTTGCGCCGGAAAGCGCTACGCCGATGGTTTTTAAAGAATCCTTTTTCAGAATCAGCATCGGCATCAGATAATCGTTCCACGAGCCGCCAAAGGTGAAAATACCAATGGTTAAGAAGATCGGCGCACTAATCGGCACAACAATTCTTGCAAATACTCCAAACCGGCTGCATCCGTCCAGTGTTGCCGATTCGATATATGATTTCGGTACGGTATCAAAGAAATTTTTAAACAGGATAATGTTGTAAACACCTGCTGCCGACCCAATCCAGAACGGATAATAGGTGTTGGTCAGGTTGCCGAATATGGGAAAATTGACCCAGGTATAATAAGCAGGCACTAAATTGGTTGTACCCGGAATCAGCATGGTGAAAAACAGCATTTTTAAAATGATTCCAGAGCCCTTTGGTTTCATTTTAGAAAGCACATACCCAAGCATACCGCCAAAGAGCAGACAGCTTGCCACACTTCCGCAGGTAACCACCACGCTGTTTAAAAAGTACCGGTAAAACTTCATTCGTTTCCAGACGTCAACAATATTCTGGAAATCAAAGGTCTGCGGAAAAATGGTGGGAGGAATCCGGATAAATTCCTCATAGGTTTTCACACTGGATAAAAACACCCATAAAAGGGGAAACAGCATGATTGCGCAAACGATAAACATTACAAGATACATCAGATAGTAAAATACTACAACCGATTTCTTTTTTAAATCCGATTCCCGGATTGCACCCTTTCGACTCTCTATTTTCATGTTGCAATTCCTCCTTATTCCCCGAACTTTTTATCCATGACATGGTAAAATGATGTAATAACAGCAAGCAGAATGGCTGTGATAACGCCAAGCGCCAGCGAACGGTCAATATTCATATCCCGGAACGCGTAATAGTAGCTTTGGAGACACAGCGTTAAGGATCGGTTCATCGGTCCGCCGTCGGTCATGGTGAGCGGCTGAATCATCATCTGCGAAACGCTGATAATCTGCTGTACAAACATTAAAAGAATCATATTCCGGACCTGCGGAATCGTAATGTTCCAGATTCTCCGGAGTACACCTGCGCCGTCCATAATCGCACTCTCATAAAGCTCGGCATTGACGGTCTGGAGACTGGAAAAATACATCAGCACCGCACCGCCTAAGCCCTGCCAGCTCGATGCTACAATAATCATTGGAATCGTAAGCCGGGTATCCTCAAACCAGCTTTGCGGCGAAATATGAAAATGCGCTAAGATTGCATTTGCAACACCGTTTTCTCCGGGACGGAACAGCATTGTCCAGATTACCGCAGTTGCAATTGCCGAAACCATGCCCGGCAGATAGGTGATGAACTTAAACGCGCCCTTAAAGTAGCGCAGTTCATTAATTGCAAAGGCAAGGAAAACCGGCGGCAGATAAGTAAGCACCAATGACCAGAAAATATATAAGAATGTATTCTTGACTGCGCTCAGAAAAAACGCGTCTCCCATCACCAGCCGGTAATTATCCAGTCCGACAAATTCCACCGGTGTATAGCCCTGCAACCGGAAAAAGGAACGGACAATTCCCTGCACAATCGGATTCCAGACTGTGATAATAATACAAAGGAGCGCCGGCAGACCCAAAAGCCATGCTCCGTAGTCCTTTTTGACCGTTGTCCAGATTCCTTTCCTCTCACGACCAATCGATGTGTTTAATTTCATAAGTATTTCGCCCTTTCAAAAAATCTTCTCTGAATCAACGAGCGCTGATGTTTGATTCTCAGCGCCCATTGTTTTCTTTCTTATTCTGATATTTTGTCTAAATAATTTGCCTGGAACTGTGCCACGCTGTCATCCAGCATTTTCTGAATATCCACATTTTCATCTAAGAGAACCTTTTGCAGGAGAGAATCCAGCTCGCGGTAAAGATTCTGTGCGCAGTACGGCGGTTCGGGAACTAAGGTTGTGTTTTCCAGATCCGGGTATGCGCTGAATTTTCTCTCATCCACATTGACATAATTTTCTCTTGCCTTTTTGATGGTGTTCACATAGTCCGGATCGCTCCAGATGTAAACGTTATTTGAGCCGACAACATAATCATTTTTATTGTCGCTTTCAAAATCCTCCGAAAGCTTTTTTACCTTGGTATCATCCATTTTTGGGGTAAAGCCGCAGATTTCCAGCCAGTTAAAGCATGCGTCCAGCTGCTCCTGGGTCGCGCGGTTCGAGAACATGTAAAGCGATCCGCCCAGTAGTGCCTTTCTTTCTCCGTTTACCCCCTTCGGCATTGCGCAGAGAGAGAAACACTCTAACGGCAGCTTGTTGATCTCAATAATTTCCGCGAAATTGTTCCGCTCGTTAGACGGCGCATAGATTCCCATTGCCACCTGACCGCCGGCAAAGCGTTTCCGGAATTCTACCGTATCCACCAGCGCATTGTCTCCGATGACGTTATATTTATATTTCAGATCCTTTATGTACTGGAATGCATTCACCATTTCCGGGCTGTTGTAAACAGCAGTCCATTTTCCGTCAATACATTCTTCAAATTCTCCGCCGAATGCCCAGGCAATATTCATAAAGTTCCAGCCGCCGTTTCCGCTTGTGGTCGGAACAAAGAAGCCCTGCACACCGGTTTTATCCTGAATGATTTTTGCTTTTTCTGCAAGATCTTCCCAAGTGGTCGGGAAAAGCGGAATGCCGTCTGCATCTACCAGACCTGCCTGCTTAAATAATTCTGCATTGCACAAAAGTCCCATGACATAGGCATTCACCGGAACGGCATAATATTTATCATCCCGCTTTAAGTCAATCATAAATGCCGGATTCAAGGCGGTATCAAAGCCGCGTTCCTTTAGCTGCTTTGTGATGTCTGCCGCATAGTTTCCGTCGATAATTTTCTTTGTTTCGGTAAAGAATGTATCGTACAGCATCGGAAGATCTCCGCTGGATGCCAGCGGCAGGAAAGACTCTGTGTCGTATCCATACCGGCTCTCTACAATCGTAACGTCCGGATATTTCTCTTTCATTTCCTCCACACGGGATTTAAAGAGTGCATATTCCGACTCGTTATTCTCGTCCGGCACATTTCCGATGGTAATTTCAATGTTTCCATCATTCGATGTCTCCTGCTTGCCGCATCCGGAAAACGCTCCGCATGCTAAAATGAGCGCTAAAAGCATGCTGCTCATTTGTCTGATTCTTTTTTTCATAGTTTGTTCCTCCATTCATCTTCTTACATTTGGGGATGTAAAAAGAGTTCTGTCCTCTTTACATCCCTTTTCTTTGATCTTACATTCATTATAGCATGCTTTTTTCACAAAATATACTGCACAATCCTTTTAAAAGGTTCTCTATCCTACTATTTTGCACAAAAAAATGGGGCAGCGTAAAACTGCCTCATTTGCTGTATAAAATTATCCAATTATTCTTTTTAAAGAATCCCCAGAAGCATTTGCGGAATTGCAAAGCCGATCGTCATGGAGATCGCAGTCAGAACGGATTCCAAAAGGCGCAAAATACCGGAGAGCATATCGCCTTTCATCATATCCCGGACAGAGTTTGTGATGGCAAGTCCGGGAACTAAGAGCATAATATCTCCGATCAGAATGCTTGCTAAGTTTTTCCCCCAGCCGACCCGGACTGTTCCGGCGGCAATCAGTCCGCACAGAACCGACACGACAAAAACAGAGAAAATCCGGTTTAGCTGAAGCTTTGCAAGCCACCGATCCAGAAAATACAACACGATACCAATTGCAGCAGAGATCGCCGCATCCCGTACCCCGCCTCCGAAAAATAGTGAAAAGGACGCGGCAACAAATGCATACACCACCGCCTGAATCCCGGTTTGATAACGTTTGGATTTGATCTCCTCCATCCATCTTCTTGCTTCCGGAATCGGCGGAGGATCGGCACAGATTCTCCGGCAGGTATCATTGAGCTTGTCCAGATAATTGAGATCTGTCTGATAATTTTTGATACGCCGGAGCGTGGTCTGGCTTTTTTTGTCCTTCGTCACCGTCAGATAAATCGCGCTGGTCAATGCAAATACCTCTGCATGCGCGCCATAGGCTGTGCAGAGCCTTCCAATCGAATCCTCCACACGCGAAATTTCCGCACCGCTAAGAAGCAGCCTTTCTCCAAAGTCCATTAAAAATTCTGATAATTCCTCCATAGAATCCTCCCGAATGCAGTATGGGGTTTTCCGCACAGATCATGCAGAAAACCCCGGAATTTTCTTAGCAGCAGGGATTGTCACAGCATCCGCCGCCAAGCAGGCCGCCGTTTCCATTGTCACAGCAGCAGAAAATCAGAACGATAATAATCAAAATCCAGATCCAGGAATCGTTATTACCGCCGCATCCTCCAAATAAACCCATAAGACTTCCTCCTTTTACGGAAACTCTAAGCAAGCTGCTTATAGTACACCATATTCAGGAGACAGCAAAAAGGTTACATGGGTTTTTCATGAAAAATATAAACACCGTCCTCTGATTTCGTGAAAAAGAGTAAAACCTCTTTTCCCGGCGCATGTACCACACAGCTCCATCCATCCGGGAGCGCTGTAATTTCCGAATAGGACGCACCCGGATAATGCGTTTCGACATAGCGCGAAACCGCATTGTGCTGATCGGAAAAACGAATCGGATTAAACGCACCGCGCCCCTTTGCAGCATGGTAAATACCGGCTGCGGCAAGCGCAAACAAAACAGGAACCCATTTATTTTTTTTCATGCTTCATCACCTTATTTCTCTAAAATTGAGGTTTCTACAAAACAATAGTCATCATTCCAACCGATCTCCGGATTATAAAACGGAGACTCTCTCCGGTAGAAACGATCCGGTCCGACGCTGATTGATTCGCCCTCCTCCAGATGATGCGGACCTAACAAATTGCGCAGATTATTCACCAGGGTGAGCGTAACGGTATTTTCCCCGGCTGTCAGCGAATCGCAAAGCTCCAGAGAGAACGGATTCCAGATCAGCGTTTTTTCCGGTGTTTGATTCACCGAAACTCCAATGGCATTCAGTCCGCGCTTTTCTGCATCAAAGCGATAGTCACAATCCGGCAGGGTGATTGTTTTCCTGAGCGTCATTCTTCCGGAGAAGAACGGGAAACCCTGCTGCTCAAGATTCTGAAGCGTAATTTCTTTTGGCATTTCGGTTAGCGTAAAGTCGCCGTGATAGCGTACTGCATGCCGGTCAAGCTTTGTAAACTCTCCGTCTGTTTTCACGCCAAAGCTGCCGGTCAGATACAATGCCTCAAGCTCCATATTATAATACAGCTTATTCTTTTCCGTCTCAAAAATCCGGCTGTTCCGGATCATTTCATAGACCTCCTCCGACTGTTCAAAATCACAGGTCAGAACAATCTCATTTTCGCCCACGTGCGCAAGCGCTGCAATCGGCAGCTTGCGGAATGCAGCATCCCGGAAATATCCTGCATCTTTCTGCTTCAATTGCTTTCCGTTGACGGTAATTTCAAACCGTTCCGGTGTTTCGCATACCAGGCACAAATCTTCACAAACAGACTCTGCATAGAATTTGAACCGCAGCTTTACCGAAACCCGTTTTCCAAGCGCATTTGCCCGGTCGCCGACATCTAAGATATACGCATTCTCATCAATCAGCTCGCCGTCAAACCAATAGTCGCAGGTGTCTAATACCAATACGTTCGGCTCGGAAGATGTAATTTCCCATGCCCCCTCAAGCGGCAGAACCTTTTTTGCCTTTTGCTCCGCTTGTTTATAGGCATGTCCGGTGCGGTCATCTAAGATCACAACACTGGATAACGGCGCAAAATCAAACACCTGCGGAAAATCGCATAGCTCTCCATCATCATTCAGCATTTTTCCCCTGACTCCAAAGGCTGCCCGATAGTCCTGATCGGTGGAATTGACAAAATAGTGCATGTCAAAATCTTCAAAGGAGCGCTTGGTATAGGTAATTTCCGGAACGTCAATCACCGGATTCTCCGGCACTTCCTCTTGTGAAAGCAACTTTCCTCCGTTTTTCTCAAATTCATCTAACAGCGCCTTTGTGGAATCTAACAGTACCTCGCCGATCGGACGGACGATTTTTGTGTAGCGCTGCTTTCCGACCACGATTGCCGCACCCTCCACATGTGCATGCCGGGAAAGAATCGTTTCATCTCCGAGATCAAACAGCACATGCTTTTCCTCTAACGTACGGATTGCATGATCGAATTTTTCCTGCAATTCATTTAACCCAACATTTTTATCATTGTCAAAAAGCGTCCATGCCGTTGACTGCGGATGAATCAGCAGGGTGTCAAAATCCGGCTTTCCCTCTGCTAAGAGCATTCCGATCCGGGAAGTGACGTCGATAAACTTTTTAAATTCTTTCCACCATGGCTGCTGATAGTACATTGCCGGCGGATAGTCTCTTTTCCGGATTCCGCGCAGGCTATAACCCTCCAAATGCGGGCAGAGAAGATTCACGCCGCGCACCATCTGTCCCTCATACAGACCTCTTAGCTCCTCAAAGCTGACGTTATGTCCGCACATAGCAAATGTTTCGGATAAAACCTGCTTCTTTCCTAACTGGTGTGCAACCGAGGAAACCTGTAAGGGCGTCTGCGGAACGGTTTTGTTCCGGGAAAGCCAGTCCATACCGGGAACATGGAAGTATTCATAGCTTGGCATCACCGCACCGCTGCAAGTCAGCTGCGAGAGCATCGTCTCCTCTAAGAGCATATGTCCGGTCAGCTGCATGCCATGTTCCCCGCAGAAATCATAAATCTGCTTTGCAAAGGCATTGGTGAATAAATCAGTCACCAGCTTCCAGAATTTCAGGCGCGTGTCCTTAAAATTGCCGACTTCTAAATAAAGCTCGTCCAAATGCTCTAATAGGTTTTCCGAATAACGCTTTTGGTATTCCTCCTCCAGCACAAAGCTCCAGGGGATTCCCTCGCGTGACAGCTGCGGCTCATCAGTAAAAATACCCGGCATCTCCGTTCCGTAGCGTTTTTCATAAAGCGCATAGGAATTACGGATAAATTCTTTTACTACTTTTTTATCTAAATTATCAACGTAAAACGGATTGACATCATAATAGAAATGATAGCCATGCAGATTGCAGATGGTGCGGTCGGTATGACCCTCGCCCTTTTCCATACGGAGATATTTCTGCTGATATTCAATTCCCAAGCCATTGACCTTTCCTGCTGCAAAGCCGCTCGGCCAGCCGATTTCATCATATGCCCACGCGCCCATACCGCGTTTTTTTCCCTCGGCTACACCGGTATCAACATTGGCAAACCATTCCTCACCTAAATACTCAGTTTCCAGACCGCCGCGTGCGTGCATAAAATAGCCGCCGATCCCGGCTTTGTCCATAATCTCAATCTGCCGTGCAGTTTCCTTTTCCTCTAATTTTTCGTTCCATGACCAAAACGGAATCGGCCGGTATTTTTTCGGCGGATTCTTTAAAGCTTCCAAATTCATATGCTGTCCTCCTGCATTTTCAAATATTCTACTGATATTATACAGTATTTTTGTGAAATTGTAAATAGTTTTTTGGTTTATTCTTGCATTTTACATCTGATTGTGATATAATTGTGCAGACAAGGAGGGAATTGCATATGATACGGAAAGCAAAAAGCCAGGATTTAGACGCAGTCGAGAAAATGTATGAGGAAATTATCACCGCGCCACCCCTGCCCGATTCCTCGGTAGGATGGATTCTGGGAGTTTATCCGACCCGGAAAACAGCAGAGGACGCACTGGGACGGGAAGATCTGTTTGTTTTGGAGGATGAGGGGCGCGTGGTTGCATCTGCCATCATTAATCAGGTACAGGTACCCTCCTACCACGAGGCAGACTGGGCATATGCTGCGGAAGATTCCGAGGTAATGGTGTTACATACGCTCTGCGTTTTTCCGACCGAATCAAAAAAGGGTTACGGCAGACAGTTTGTCGCATTTTATGAGGACTATGCAAGAAAACATGGCTGCACCGTTCTCCGGATGGACACCAACCAAAAGAACAATCGTGCCAGACGGATGTACCAAAAGCTTGGGTATCGTGAGGCAGGGATTGTCGGCTGTACATTCCAGGGGATTCCGGACGTTGGCTTGGTTTGTCTGGAAAAACAATTATAATAGGCAATTGTAAAATTCAATGAATTTTACAATTGCCTAAAAAATGATAACAAAAGGAGAAGAAAGAAATGGAACTCAAAGGAAAAACAATCAACTACTTAGGCGACAGCATCACAGAGGGGTGCGGTGTTGAGGATGTGGCAAACAATCGTTATGACAACGTGATGCTCAGAAAATGCGGCTTAAAGGAGGTTCGCAACTACGGAATCGGCGGCACACGCTATGCCTACCAGGTAAAGCCGACAGTGGACTGTCCGCAGTTTGACCTTTATTTCTGCGGCAGAGCCATCTGGATGAATCCGGATGCAGACATTGTGGTGGTATACGGCGGAGTGAATGACTATCTGCATGGCACAGCACCCTTTGGAACAGAGGAGGACACCTCCCCGGAAACCTTCTGCGGTGCAGCGAACTGGCTCATGAAGTACTTAAAGGAAGCCTATGCCGGAAAAACCATTGTGATTATGACCCCGGCGCATTGCTGCCTGCGTGGAGAAGCCCCGGACACCAATCCCTCCGGTTCTAACAACCGTCCTCTTTCCGACTATGTGGGCGTGATCGAAAGAACGGCGAAAAAGTATCAGCTTCCCTGTCTGAATCTTTTTGAAAAGCTGCCGATCAATCCGAACAAGGAAGAGGATCGGATCAAATACACAGCAGACGGTCTGCATCTAAACGATGCCGGACAAGAGGTTTTAGCAGATGTGCTGGCAGACTTTATTGCCAAATTATAAATTTTCTGAACGGACAAGCTCTCAGTCTGCTTTTCAGACTGAGAGCTTGTAAAAGCGGTATCATTCATTCTATCAAAAATATCCGGCACTGCTCCTGCAATGCCGGATATTTTTTATCATTCAAATTCAGCCATATTTCCGATTGGTCTTAAGGTTTTCAGATCTTCCAGAACATATGCCCGGAATTTATAGCAGCTTGCATTTTTCAAGCCAAGCTCCTCATACAAACGGACTGTAAACTGATTATTTTCCTTGGTGATCGGAACGGTTTTCAGATTAACAAGCTTCCCATCGTTCTGATAACCTGCAACCACCACAATGCCCTCTCTGCCGTTTCCATAAACATCTAACCGCACATCCCCCGAATTCTGCTCTAAAAAGACTTCAGGCTTTACATCGCCTACGGAAACATACACCGTTTTTGAAACAACCTTGTATCCCTCACAGGTGATCAGGCAATGATAGGCGCGGGTTTCACCCTCGGCAAGATCGGACGGAATATGAAATTCCGGAGAGGTTTCGCCGTCCAATGCAACTGATTCGTTGGATATATCATAAGCGCACCACTGATAGGTCAGCTCACTGTTTGGATATTTTTCAAGGTTTCTTTCCGCTGCCACCGTCAGCACTCCGCCGTCGGTATAGCCTGTCGGCAGATTCACGCTCTCCGGCTGCTTTGTAATCCATGCTGGCTTGGGTCTAACATCTGCATAGTATGCACTTTGAGCCGTATCCTGATACCACTCCTGCGTATTTGTACGCCAGAGCGCCAGCCCCTCTCCTAATGCGTCTTGAATCTCACACTGCATCAAACGCAGAATCATATAAGTGCCGCTCAGAATCTGCATTTTTTTGCATTCACTCGTCAGCGTATCGGTTACAACCAGATTCTTTAAGGTCGGACAAGAGTTTTTGTTTCGGAAATACAGTTTCGTTCTGATCGCTCCTGTGTGGATTGTGACCGAAGAATCCACATTGATCTGTGCTTTTGAGGTTGTTCCGCTGATCGTGTGATCATTCAGGTCAATCACCGCATCCTCTGCCTTGATCAAAATGTCTCCCTGATATTGAACATCTCCGACTGCATACACGGTGACATCATCTAAAAGCGTCAGCGTTCCGCCGTCTGCAAGTGCGGCTGCTGCGTCCATAAAATTCTCAAAGTATTCCGTTACTCCGGAATTGGTAACCGCGGCGCAGAATTGCACCTGGCACACCGGACAGGTATTTCCCTCCATGCCCTCATGCGCGCACTTTACTTTCAGCGTGATGCGCTTGATTGCTGCATAATTTGTACCGTCCGAAACAACACACAGATATTCTTTTGTTCCATGGCTATATCCGGACGGGATCTGATATTCCGGACTGTTTGCCTGTTGAATTGCTTTGCCGTCACAATACCACTGATAGGAAAGATTTTCTCCCTCAATTCCAGCCGACACAGTCATCGGCTGATAGCCGAACGAAACCGTCATTTCCTCCTTGGAGGCTGCAAACGGGGATTTGACCACCCGGACGCTCTCCAGTGCATTGCCGCTAAACATGTCGCTGATTTCTCTTGTTTCTGTACTGGTGCTTTGATAAGCATAGCCGTCTGCAAGCATACCGAAGAAATCCGGATTCCGCTCCTGATTGTCCATAATTGCCGCATATTCGCCGCCGGAAAGCTCCAGAGAGCCGATAAAGCTGTTCAAACAGATCGGACCGGTAAATGTTCCGTCCGAAACCACAAGCCGTCCGCCGTTATTCGCATATGAGATTGATATGGAGCTATTATCCTGATTATCCGCATCATAATGTCCGTTGGTAAACTGCACACCGTTTACATAAAGTGTTCCCTCGCCGCTTAACGAAAAACCGTTTCCATATGTACCTTCCCGGTTACGGATTTCCATATTCTCCAGAGTCACCGAACCGCCGTAAACACTTCCTGCAATTCCGTTGCTGGAAGCTGTCATCACGCCATCTCGCAGGAGAATCTCCGCACCGTGATTTTGAATCAATGCAGTACTGTCGCCATAGGTCAGGGTATGTCCATCAAAATTGATCTCAACATTTCCCTCAGAAAGGTACAGACCATCGTATTCCGTTGCGTCTGCCAAGAGAGTCAGACGGACATTTTGCTCTCCGCTTATGCTATTTTCCAAATCATTAAATCTTGTAAAATACCGGGGAATATCGTGATCGGTCTGAAGCATATAGACAGAATGCTCACGCTTTCTGCTGGCAAACTCCTCTGCATAAATCTCGATATCTCCTATAATCTTGTCTCCCGGAATGGTGATCGTTCCGTCCTCTGCAAAATCAAATTCATAAATCTCTTCTCCGGCAATTTTAACAGAAAGCTCTCCATTATTTCCCGGGAACCACTTCATACCGCCATAGGAATCAGTCAGACGGAAAGAATAGTCTGTTCCGTATTTTGCAGTTTTCGCGCCGGAAAACCGCATCCGGTAAAGCTCAGTGGTGACATGAAAATCCGGAAGCTCATAGAATGCATGAATCAGATAACTTCCGGATGTGACCTTATCTCCGGCAATCTGCAAAATGCCATTCTCCTCGGAATAGGTAAAGTCCGCAAAGCTTTGTCCGTCCAATGTAACCGAAACATCCTCTGTTTTGGGATGCGCATTCAGCGATACCAGGGTACATGTATAGGTTTCACCCGAAACAATATAATCGCTCTGCTCCGAAACACTCACACCGTCCAGAGAGAACTCCATTTTTCTGCCCTCAGCACCCAGCGGAATGAATCTGCCGAGCTGTAATTGTTGGGAAGTTCCCCGAAGAATCAGCTCATAAGTCTGATACGCTTTTTGCTCATTTGCAAAAAAGATGTTATAATTATCATACTTTGCAGCATCCATAAACCCGTCTGTGCTTACCGCTCCAAGGGATTCCTTTGCTCCGTCCTCTGTGATTCCGAAAAGCTCAATTTCCTTTGGCTGACGCGCTGGACGCGCGGAAGTGTCATATGCATTTTTCACCGCAATGCCGGCAAGCTTTACTTTGTTTTTCATCCAAAACTTTGCGCCTAATTCGTAGCTGCCGTCCTCCGCTAACACTCCGTCACCGCCAAATTTATTGTCGCTTTCTGTAAACAGTCCATTTGGCGCACCGTCATGCCAAGCTGTTCCTGCCGTTGTGGAGACGCTATCCAAAACAACCGCGCCGGTTCGGTCGAAATAATTCTCCGGCACAGCTCCGATGCTTGCCCAAATACCGGTATCCACTTTACATCCGGAACAAACCTGCTTTTTCATACCGTTTTCGGAATCCTCAAAAACATAGCTGTGCGGTTCTGTTTTGCTAAATCCGCAGCCGGAACATGCCGCAAGATGCGTTCCATCTTTTTGATCCTCATAGCCATTCAGGGTATGCGCTTCATAGAACCTTACCCCGCATTGCGTACAGCTGCGGTAATGCTCGGCGTCCGATGCCTTAACAGGCATACCAAAGGTGCAGCGCTCCTGTTTTAAATGTCCGCATTGCTTACACTGTTTATTGTGCCATCCGTCATTATATGCGGTCTGTTTGATGACCTCATATTCATGCTCTGCCGTTCCCAGTTCTGCATTACAAAGCGTGCAAACAATCTGATGCTTGCCTGTATTATCATACAATATCTTATACGAAAGTGCATGCTCCTCCTTGCCTCCCCGTCCGCACTCAGTACAGGTGACCTGGTGGTATTGCTGATCCACCGGTTCATAGGTGTTTTGATGCGGTTCCATCAGACTGCTGCGATATTTGCAGATATCGCAATAATCGACATGTCCGTTGCCGCTGCCGCTTTTTTGCAGCGTATGCGGCACTGCCTTTTGGTATCCGCAGACGGTGCAGCGAATCTGATGTTCTGTATCGTTCAGCGATTTGACCGCCGTGCTATGCGGTTCGCTTTTGATACTTCCGCACACGCTGCACGCTGCTGCATGCGTTTTATCATCCGCATTCACATATGCGCCATAGGTATGCTTCTCTGCCATTGTATAGCCGCACTTGGTGCAGATAAACCGGTGTGTTCCGTCTCCAAGGTCGGCATCCGGGGTGTAGGTATGCGCGGTGCAAACCTCGGAAAGGTCGCTGATTTTTCCGCTTTTTCCGGAATTGTAAACCTCATTAAATACATACAGCTTGCAGGCGGTTTGATCAATTCCCTCCGGCAGAGTCAGACTGATATTGGTTGTCAGACCGGTTTTTTCAAATCTGCCATAGGCTAAGATATTCTCCGCACTGTCGGTTACGATGGCGGAAATATATTCATTTGTTCTCATTGCCGTTTGGTTGGTGGTAACCGGGAAAGTGTAACTTCTTCCCTCAATCGTCACCGCACCCGGTGTCACCGAGGTGATCTCCTCATCCCGGATGGATAACCGGTAAAAAGGCTTTGTCGCAGAGTCGGACAAGGCAGCAAAGGTACCGTCCCCATTTTCCGGCAAAAGCAGCGTCCGGTTTCCCGCCGGCGTGCCGACAACGGTTTTCTCCTTAGAAATATTCATGCCGGGATAAAAGCCTTTTGTTTCACTTGTGCCAAAAAGTTCCTTAAAATCAGAATAACCTATCGCTCCATTGATATCGACATATCCTCTGTAGCCCACTCCCTTATATACAATCGTATATTTTGCATTGTACGACCGCAGCCACCAGTCCGATTGCTTTGGAATCAGATTTTTATAGTCCGTTGCCTCCCCTGCTGACAGGGCGAAAATTTTCTTATTTGTAATGTCCTCTCCTAATGTCAAAGAATCCAATGCCTGATAGCTGGAGCTTTTTGTTGTGGAAATCAGCGCATTCTGTTCCTCCGTACTGAAAACCTCAAGATATTGAGTACATGCCGAATCTATTCCTTTCTCGGCATTTTCATAAATGAGTGCAATATTTCCGGTATTGATATAGGACATAAAAAACATACCGGATGCATCCTTGGTACTGGTCTTATCCGCATCCAGCGCCACAAGCCGTGCCGGTGCAGAATAAGCAGATGCTCCTGCACTTCCGAATATCACCCGGTCGCCGGATTTGATTCCGAATTTTGCCGCCGGATAGCTTTCTGCGGCATAGCTTATGCCTGCCGGCAGGACGGATGCAAGCATAGTCCCTGCCATCAGCATGCTCAATATTTTTTTCTTCATAATAACCTCCATCATTTTTGACAATCCCTCAGCCAACGGATGATGACTGAGGGATTCTGCTGCAACAAATTTTTCTTCTATATAATCCGCAGTTTCTGTGCGGTTGTCTTTGCCTGACTTCTCCGGCTGACTCCAAGCTTTTGAAGAATATGGCTGACGTGGCTTTTCACAGTAGACAGCTGAATATCTAAAATCTCGCCAATCTCCTGGTTACTCTTATCGGCACACAAAAGCCTTAAAACCTGCATTTCCGCATCGGTCAGTTTTTCATAAAGCGTCTGCTCCGGGGTCAGAAAATCCGGATAGAAAACCGCCTGCGCTCTTGCGGCACGTGTCGCCGATTCGATAAATGCGCCGTGCTGTTCTGACTGATACCCGGATAAAAGCGGCAGGATTGCCGCGCCAAGATCACTGACTGTCCTTGTGAAATTGTACTCTGCGGCAATTTCAACCGCCTCGCCCAGCAAGGTTTTCCATACCGGGTCCTCCTTTCGGTAAAATGCGATTGCCGAAAGGAGTTTCAGGCAAATCATATCGATATGCCGTCCGCAGATTTCAAAATAGTTTTTTAAGGGGGCAAGCGTTAAGAGCGCTGCATCCGGATCACCAAAGGAAAGCTCCGCCATCGCCTGCGTCAGATACTGATACCGCCTTAAAACCTTGAGCTTTAACCGGTCGCGCGGAGCGCGATCCCGATACCATTCCTCCACATAATCAAGATCCCCCATCCGGAGTGCAAGCCGGCAGCGCATTGCATCAATATTCGGAAGAAACCGCTCCTCCCCCTGCTCTAAAAAGCGTCCCCGGAGGTTTTCCAGCGTATTTTCCGCATCCTCCGCCTTTCCGGACGCTGTCTGGCTGCGCACCAAAAGACCCACCAACGCAAACTCAATATCCGGCGTTCCGTGGTTCTGCACCTCGCCAAGCTTTGGAATTAACGCCAGCATCCGCCCGGAAATGTCTTCTCCCTTTTCAAATTTACTCTCCGCAATACTGACCTCCGGCAGACCGATTCCGTCTTTTCCTAAAACTGCCGCAACCGGCATCCGCATCGTGGCATAAAGGAAATCATCCTTTTTGCTCCATTCGGAAAAATCCTTGCCGCCGTTCATAATGCGTGGGAGCGTGCTGGTAACGGAAAAGGAGCCAAGGCTGATTGCTTTGGAAGTAACCAGCCGGAACACCGTCTGAATCGTTTCGACCAGACCGTTAATTCTGCGGTGCGGCAGCGAAATATCCAGCCACGCAAGCCGCCCTCTTGCCTCCTTAACCGACGCATCGCTTTGCTCATGTGTGTGTACAAAATTTTTCAGATTTTCATACCACCGATCTGACGTCTCATAATCCCCCCGTAGTGAGCAAAGCATACTCATTCCCTGCATCAGCGCCGGGCTGTTTGAGATAACATTCTCGGAAAGAGAGAAATAATAGTCCTCCAATTCCTCATAATGCCCCATACCCGGATGTAATTCTGTCACCTTAATAATCAGTTCGGAAACCTTATCCTGTTCTCCGCTTTTCTGATAAAATTCCAACGCTTTTGCATAATTCTGATGAAGTGCATAGTAAAGACCGCCGCGCGAAAAGAGCGCCGACTGCTGCTCCGGGGTGTAACTTCTCTGCTGTTCCCACATCAGAAAGTTTCGAAACAGCGCCCAGAACGAAAACCGATCTGCATTTTTCTTCTCGATCATGCGGCTGTTTTTTTCTAAGTATGCAATCATTTTTCCCGCCTCGGCATCTCCGCTGACCATCTTCGCAAGCTCCGTGTCAAATTCCTCAAACGGCGCAAGCTCTAACAAAAACCGCCGGATTGAAAGCGGAAACCGCCGGAAAATCATCTCATCGTAGTACCGGTACAGATCGTACAAAAGCTCCCGGTTTAGTGTCTGATTATAGGACTCGCCCTTTTCGATTCTGTCTGCCGTAAGCTCCAGCGCAAGCGGATAGCCAAGCGTAAGCTTCATCATATGATTTAATTCATTGTCCGAAAGCGCAATATTGCGTCTCTTAAAATATTCTGCCGCGTCCTCCTTTTTGAAAAACAGCTCCTGCTCATCAATTTCCTTTAAAAGTCCGGAAATCCGAAACGGAATCAAAGCGCCCGGCAGTTCGCCGCGGCTGGTCAGAACAAAGCGTCTGTGAGGATTTTCCCGGATCAGTTCGCAGAGCGGCTGATACTCCTCCTCATTTTGCAACTGATGAAGTTCCTCCACAAATAAAATATCCCACTTTTGATTTTTTGAAATTTCCAAAAAATCAGCCTCATCCGCGCGTACTTCTAAAAGCCGCATGCGCGTTCTTCCGATCAGTTCTTTGGAAAGCGTTGTTTTCCCAAAGCCGCAGGGCGCCTCAAACAGCAAAATTCTTCCCCTGTCTATAAAATTCTGAAATTGTTCTGAAATCCTGTCCGATACCATAACCACTCTTTGCAGCCTGATCACCTCTTTCCCGGTTTATTCTATTTCTATCATATCACATTTCAACATCCTTGTCATCATACCAAAGTATGATTTTTACATAAAATTCTTTCGGAATTGCTTTGGAGAAATGGATTTTACCTTTTTAAACTGCTGGATAAAGTAACTAGAGGTGGAAAAGCCGGTTTGCATCGCAACCTCGGTCACGTTCAGATCGGTGGTGACCAAAAGCTTTTCCGCTTCGTTAATGCGAATATAGTTTAAATATTCACTAAAGCTTTTTTTCATCGCCTTTTTAAAAAATCGCGAAAAATAACTGTAGCTCATATTGCAAAGACCTGCCACTTCCTCGGCGGTGATCGGTTCGGCATAATGCTCCGAAACATAGTCAAACACAATCTGCAACCGCTCCATCACCGGCTGTGCAAGTTCTAAGGAAACCGACGCGCCCTTATCGTTCCAATACCGCAGCACCCACAAAAAAATCTGATTGATCAGAATTTTTGCCGCCATTTCATAGCCGTAGCGCTTTTTATCCATCTCCTCATTTAAGGAATACAAAAGCTCCTTGACTCTTGAACCCTCTAATTCCTCCGCCGTAAAAAGCTTCTGATGCTTTGCCGTCTCCAATAAAAAGGGCAGCACGTACTGAAAATCCGACTGCTCCTGATAAGAGGAAAAAAGCAAATCCGGCATAAACTGTACCACAATATAGCACCCGAACCCGCAGCGGATTAAATGCACCTCTTTGGAATTAATCAGCACCATATCCCCCTTTTTAAACTGGTAGTACTCGCCGTTTAACCAGATTTCGTTTTCTCCCTCAATGACATACAAAATTTCAATATACTCATGATAATGCGCGTTCACGATTCCGATTCCGTCATTATACTGCGTACCGCAATAGATCGGCAGAAGTCTGCCGTTTTCCGTCCGCTTATCCTCATACAGTCCTGTTTCTTTCATAACCATCACCCATGACAAAAATTTGATACTTTTGGATAGCTTTATTATATCATACAATCAAAAAATATGCTATACTTTGCTTGAAAATAGAAAATTATTTTGTCACAAGCTTACAAAGGTAAGCTTACCGCCGGTCAAAATACCCGGCGCACTATCCAAAAAAAATTTTTAAATTCAGAAAGGATGAAGAACATGGCAGAAGACATTT
Organism: uncultured Clostridia bacterium; assembly: GCA_934462945.1. Taxonomy (GTDB): domain Bacteria; phylum Bacillota; class Clostridia; order UBA1381; family UBA1381; genus RQCD01. The sequence continues at coordinate 23,436 of CAKSJF010000003.1, forward strand.
TAAACATGTTTAAAGAAAACCAGGAGGGCGAGAAAGCAGTTGATGCATCGAAAAAGGTTAAGGTCGGCATTATCGGAACAGGCTGGATTGCAAAGGCACACATGCAGGCATATCTTCAGATGCCGGACGTTGAAATTGTTGCCGGCGCTGATTTAGTTCCGGGAAAGGCAAAGGAATTTTTCAAGGAATTTGGTCTGGAAAATGCAAGATGCTACGAAAGCCACACCGAAATGCTGGAAAAGGAAACCGATTTAGACGCTGTCAGCGTTTGTACTTACAACCGTACCCACGCAGTCTGCGCAATTGATTCCTTAAAGAAAGGTCTGCACGTTCTCTTAGAGAAGCCGATGTGCGTTACCACAGAGGAAGCAGTAGAGATCATGAAGGCTGAAAAGGAAAGCGGAAAGGTACTTTCCATCGGATTCCAGCCGCGTTTTGATCCAAACATGCAGATGATCAAAAAGATCTGTGAATCGGGCGAATTAGGAAAAATTTACTACATTCAGACAGGCGGCGGCAGACGGCGCGGTATTCCGACACCGTTCGGTACAACCTTTATTGAGGACAAAACCGCAGGAATCGGCGCATTGGGCGATATCGGCTGCTATTCTCTGGACATGGTATTAAATGCAATTGGTTATCCGAAGCCTTTAACCGTTTCCGGCTATAAATCCGCATACTTCGGAACAAACCCGGATTATTACAAGAACCCGGATCATCCGGAATACGCAAAGCTGTTCGGTGTAGACGATTTTGGCGCTGCATTCATCCGTTTAGAGGGCGACATTCTCTTAGACTTCCGTATTGCATGGGCAATGAATATGGACACACCGGGAGACACCATCATCCTCGGCACAAAGGGCGGCTTAAGAATCCCGTCCACAGATTGCTGGAACGGAACGGTCGGCGGTCCGATGACCATTTATCACGAGGTTGCAGGCGAACAGGTTGAAACGCAAATCCCGATCATTCCGAACGACGGTCTTGATTTATTCGCAAAGAAGATCCGTACCTTCCTGGACGCTGCAAAATACGGACTTCCCGCTCCGGTTCCGTCCTCACAGATTCTCTACAACCAGGCAATCATTGACGGTTTAGTAAAATCTGCAAAAGCCGGTCATGAGGTTGAAATTGTTATTCCGGAATAAGAAAGGTGAGAAATTATGAAAAAGTTTAATGTTGGCGTACAGCTGTATTCTCTCCGCGACATGATGGAGAAAGATGTAGAGGCAACCTTAAAGGCTGTTTCCGAAATTGGTTATAAATATGTAGAATTTGCCGGTTACTTCGGCAAAACCGCAGAGGAAATGAGAGAGCTTTTGGATCGCTATGGCTTAAAGGCAATTTCTGTTCATCAGGGCTACGACGTATTTTTAACCGACGCAAAGAAAAATATCGATTACTTAAAAGGCTTAGGAGTAAAATACTGTGTAATTCCCTGGATGGACGTTTCCCAGCATGCCGGACATCCGAAATTTGAGCAGACCGTTGAGGAAATCAAGAAAGTCGGCAAGGAATTAAAGGAAAACGGTATTCAGCTTGGCTACCACAACCACGATTTCGAGTTTGACAAGTTCCAAAACAAGAACCTGATTGACTGGCTTTATGAAACCGTTCCGGCAGACATTCTGGAAACAGAGTTTGACTGCGGCTGGGTAACCTATGCAGGCGAAAATCCGGCAGAATACATCCGCAAGTATGCAGGCAGAACCCATATTGTACACTTAAAGGACTTCACCTGCAAGCGCTTTAAGAGCGGTCCGGCATATCAGCTGATTGATGACGACGGAAACCCGATGGATGTTGAGACAGATTCCCGCGAGGATAACGGCTTTGAATACCGTCCGGTTGGTCAGGGAAAGATGAACGTGCCGGAAATTCTGAAAGCATGCGACGAGGTTGGTGTGGAATACCTGATCGTTGAACAGGACGACTTTACCAACATTGAGCCGTTAGAGGCTGTAAAACAAAGCTTTGAGTATTTAAAAAGCTTAGGAGTTTAAAACATTTTATAGGGGCGGGGTACTACTCCGCCCCTAATGTAAATTGTGAGAATTAACCGAAAAAGCACAATCCCTCAGTCACCTAACGGTGACAGCTCCCTTTGCTCAAGGGAGCCTAAAAGGTAAGTGCTAAAAGGAGGATCATTTTATGAAGCTTGGCGTTATGAATCCGGTGTTAGCCGGTATGAGCTTTGAAGAAGCATTAGCATATTTAGAAAGTCTGGGCGTAGACTGCATCGAGATCGGAGCAGGCGGCTTTCCGGGCAACAACCATTTAAAGCCGGAGGAACTTTTAGCGTCCCCGGAGAATGTAACAGCATACAAAAAGCTGTTATCCGATCATCATATTGAGATTTCCGGCATCAGCTGCCACGGAAACCCCCTGCATCCGCAAAAGGAAATTGCAGAGGATTTCGACCGTCAGTTCCGGAATGCGATCTTAGCAGCAGAAGCCTTAGGGGTTGACACCGTCATCGGCTTTTCCGGCTGCCCCGGCGACTGCGAAACCTCAAAATATCCGAACTGGGTTACCTGCCCCTGGCCGGATGATTTTGGAAAAATTTTAGACTGGCAGTGGAATGAAAAGGTGATTCCGTACTGGAAAGAGATGGCTGAATTTGCAAAGGCACACCATATCAAGAAAATTGCCTTTGAGATGCACCCCGGCTTTGTAGTATACAATCCGGAGACGCTCTTAAAATTACGTGCCGCTGTCGGCGACATCATTGGTGCAAACTTCGATCCGAGCCATCTGTTCTGGCAGGGAATCGATCCGGTGGAGGCAATCCGCGCAATGGAGGGCGCAATTTACCACTTCCACGCAAAGGATACCCGGATTGACGAACGCAACTGCGCGATTAACGGCGTGTTAGACACAAAAGGCTACGGCGATATTAAGAACCGCTCCTGGTCGTTCCGCACCATTGGCTACGGACACGATCAGACCGTTTGGAACGACATCATCAGCATGCTCAAAACAACCGGCTATGACGGCGCGATTTCGATTGAGCATGAGGACGGCTTAATGTCTCCGAAAGAGGGCTTGGAAAAGGCAGTCAGCTTCTTAAAGAAAACCTTAATTTACGAAAATCCCGGAGAAATGTGGTGGGCATAATGAAAATTTATCAGGTTGCATATATTGGTTTCGGCGGCATGGCGTCGCATCATTTCAAGCAGTCGCATGAGCTTGAGAGAATCCATGTAAAGGGTGTATTTGACATCAATCCCGAACGGATGGAGTACGCAAAAAGCGTGGGACTTTACCCCTATTCCTCCCGCCAGGAGATTTTAGACGATCCGGAAATTGATCTGGTTCTGATCGCTGTTCCAAACGATCTGCACAAGGATTTTGCCATTGAGGCGCTCCGTGCCGGCAAAAACGTGCTTTGTGAAAAACCGGTTACCATCACCTCAGATGAGCTTGCAGAAATTATGCAGGTGGCAGAGGAAACCGGCAAGGTATTTGCCATTGATCAGAACCGCCGCGTCAACAAGGACTTTGTTCTGATGAAGCGTTCGATTGAGTCCGGTGTTTTGGGTGATGTTTATGTAATTGAGTCCCGTGTGGAGGGTTCACGCGGTGTGCCTGCCGGCTGGCGTACCACAAAGGCACAGGGCGGCGGCATGATGCTCGACTGGGGTGTTCATCTGATCGACCAGTTGATGTATCTTTATGATGCAAAGGTAACCTCTGTCTACTGCAAAATGTATAGCATCAACTATCCGGAGGTGGACGACAATTTCCGTCTGACCATGCAGTTTGATAATGGTGTGACCGCACATGTGGAGGTTTCCACCAATAACTTTATCACACATCCACGCTGGTATGTGCTTGGTAAAAACGGAACGCTCCAGATCGATGATTGGGATTGCTCCGGAAAAATTGTCCGCTGCGTCAAGCGCGAGGATACCTGGGGTGCAGAAATCACCAAAAACAAGGTTGGTCCTTCCAAAACAATGGCGCCCAGAAGTGAGGATTCTGTAGAAACCATTCCGCTTTCTGCGCCAGAGGATGTTGTAGATAATTTAAACCCGGTTTACTGGCAGTTAATCGATGCCTTGGATGGCACTGCTCCCTTAAAAATCACCCCGGCACAGGCGATGCGTGTGATGAAGGTGATGGAGGCAGCATTCCAGTCTGCCGAGACCGGAGACGCAATTCATACAGATATTTAAATAAGAGGACAATCCCTCAGTCTGCTTTGCAGACTGAGGGATTGTCCCGCCAAAAAGGAGATAAAACTATGATTCGAGTAACAGTTTGGAATGAATTTATTCACGAGCAAACAGAAGAACCAGTCAAAAAGATCTACCCAAATGGGATTCACCAGGCAATTGCAGGCTTTTTAAAAACAGATGAGGAATTAGAAATCAAAACGGCAACCCAGCAGGATCCGGAGCATGGACTCTCCCAAAAAATGCTGGACGAGACAGATGTATTGCTTTACTGGGCGCATGCAGGGCATTCACAAATTACCTACGAGGAAGCAAACCGCGTAAAAGAGGCAGTTTTAAAAGGTATGGGAATCATATTCCTGCACTCTGCACATGCCTCACGTCCGTTTTCCATGCTCTTAGGCACAAGCGGCTCTCTTTCCTGGCGCGAGGACGGCGACAAAACAAGACTTTGGATTCTCACCCCGGAGCATCCGATTTTAAAAGGAATCAACAAGCCGTTTATTGAACTGGAGCATGAAGAAACCTATGCTGAGCGTTTCGACATTCCCACCCCGGACGAACTCTTAACAATCACCTGGTACGAGGGCGGCGAGGTATTCCGCAGCGGCTGCTGCTGGAAACGTGGCTTAGGAAAGATATTCTATTTCCAGCCGGGACATGAAACCTACCCGATTTATTACAATCAGGATATACAAACAGTCATCAAAAACGCTGTCCACTGGGCAGCGCCGGAATACAGAATTCCGGAAATTGAATTTCCGCAGATTATGGAAAAGCTCGAAAAGTAACAAACCGACAAACCCCCGGAGCAAAATTGCTCCGGGGGTTTATCTTTATTTAGAAGGGGGGACTGAAGCCGAGGAAATTTCTTGATTCCCTCTACTTGTTACTTAGTGATAGTCACTCTGCGGTTATCCTCATCCCAAGTAACGCTTGCGCCAAGCTTTTCTGCCACGAAACGCGCCGGTGTATAGGTGCGGTCATTTTCGATAAATGCCGCGGTGTCCATTTCATAGGACTTATCGTTTACATAAGCAACATTCGATCCGATAATCAGCTTGATTTTTGTATCACCCGATGTGATCGTAACAATCCGATCCTCTGCATCCCATGCAACCTTTGCGCCCAGCTGCTCTGCCACAAAGCGTGACGGAGTAAAGGTGCGGTCATCCCGGATAATCGGTGCAACATCGTTTTTCACACTGCTGCCGTTAATAATCGCATTGGTATTGCCAATGGTCAGAATCATAGAGTAGCCCTCATTCTTTTCCCACTTTGCATAGATGGAATAGGAGGTGGTTACCTTGGTGTCGAAATCATACTTTGTTTTAAAGCCGCTGTCTGCGTACCAGCCTGCAAAGTGATAGCCTGCCTTAGTCGGCTGCTCCGGCTCTTTTACCGTGCTGTTTCTGGGAACCATCACCGGCTCAATTCTTGAACCGCCGTTTGTGATAAATGCAACCTGGAATTCTACCGGGCCGGCTAATGTTCCGCCGGTTTTTCTGATTCCAAATTTTGCCTCTAAATCGGTATCTTCTGTTGCAGTGAAGGAATAGGTGCTGTTTGCGGAAAGCCGCTTGCCGTCCTGATACCAGCCCTCCAGCTGATACTTGTTCACCGGAATAGCTTTTAAGGTAACCTCATTACCCCAAATATAATCACCAACACCTTCTATTTTACCGTTTTCCGCTGTCACCGTAATCTTGACACGGTCGGATTCCGGAATCACAATTGTCATTGCCGCAGTCTCTGCGATATCCTCTGCATTCGCCGCACTCTTTACCTCAAATACAACCGAAACCTCGGTGTTTGCTCCAACCGGAACAATGGTTCCGTCAACATTCAAAACCTCCGGTTTATCCGAGGATTTCAGACTTACCGTAAAGCCCTCCGGAACGGATGGCAGGGTGAGCTGATTGGTATTTTTCACAACCAGCGGTGCGCTTAACTGCGCTGCTACATCTGCTGCCTTTAATTCTGCCTTAATGGATGCCGCCGTCTGGAACGTATCTGATGCAAGCAAGTAATTGCCGGCATCTGCACCTGTCAGGGTGATATTGGAAATGGTAACCGGGATATTGTCTCCTGCGTCTGCGGATGCAAACTGTGCTGTTGTTTTTTCGGTATCAATGCGGACATCATCTCCGGAAACGATACCGTCTGCCCGGAAAGAGGATGGATTCAATACTGCATTCTGCGTTCCGTCTGCCGCCTTGGAGAATACCGAAAGTGCAGTGATTGCAAGTGTTTTCGGCGAAATTGTCAGCTTGGAATCCGCATAGGAAATTTCATAATTTGCCGATTCTGCACCCGACAGCTTTACATCATAGCTGCCAACTGTCTTTTCATAGCCGCTTGCTTGTACTGTCGGAGTGATGGCATTCCGATCTTCCTCAGAAACAAATCCGTCTCCGGAAATCGGCAGATTGATCGGATCACCATAGTTTAGCGTGGTTTCCGGCAAGCTGAATCTGAGCGCTTTCTTTAAAACAGTCAACATCTTCGTTTCTGATGTAGGCGCATAATAAGCATTTCCTGCCTGGCTGACGGTAATTTCCGTCTGACCTGCACCTAAAATCTTCACCGTTCCGTCCGCCTCTACTGCTGCAACTTCCGGGTTTGAGGAGGTGTAAGTAAATTCAGAAAGCTGTGCATTTTTGTCCGGATCAACTAAAAGTTTGAAATCTGCGTCTCCATAAGTCTTTTCCGGAATTGCATAGAAATTCAGACTTTGAGGAGCCTTATCCACGATTGTCAGTTTTCCGGGAACATAGGTCAGCTGGTAGTTTGCAGGAGCTGCAAGCGAGCCTTGCAGAATCTCATATTCGCCTGCCTCCTCACCCGGCGCTCTGGAAAGTGCGCCCGAAAGTGCGTCTGCACCGTAAAGCTGTCCGTCGGTCAAATCCCATTTTAAGTCCGGATCCTGATCGCCCTTGCCCTTAACCGGACTTTTTGCTGTGACTGTAATGTCTGCCGGGCGAATCGTTGCCTTTAAATCCTCCGGCTTTGCAACACTGTAATTTGACCGATCCTTGCCAGAGAGTACAAATTCGTCCGGTGTAACCGAAATATCTGCACCGATTTCCTCCTGTGCAAAAATACCGGTGGTCGGCATGGTAACCGTCACATCATCGCCCTCAATCATTCCCTCTGCCGTACCGCCGGTGAGCGTTGCACTGTTTTTTCCGTCATAGTGCTTATCCTCTGCGGTCATGCCGGTAATGGTAATTGTTTTTTGTGTAATCTGCATGGTTGCCGAGAGCGTTTCGGTTTTTCCATCCTTGGTAATCTGCGCGGTTGCAGCATAAGTTCCTGCGTCCTTTGCCTTATTGTTCTGGTATGTAACGACCGTTCCCTCTGGGATTGTGCCCTCCACAAGAAGCTCTCTTTCGCTTCCGTCATAGGGGAAAAATTTGTCTGTAAAGGTCAGTCCGGTGACGCTTTGCTGAATCACCTCTGTCTTTGCCGGCTCTGCCGGATCCTGTGCATAGACGCAAAATGCCGATGCGACCATGCATGCTGATAGTGTAATTGCCGTTAGTTTCTTTAACATTTCGTGTTCCTCCCATTTTCATTTTTTTGACTGGAATTTTTTCCATCCATCACTTTCATTATATCAGTCAACATGTACAAAGTCAAATGAAAATCAAGTTAAGAGAATATTACAAAACGCACAAAAATGTAACACAAATGTTACACGAAATTGGGAACACATAAAAAAATGGCGGAACTCCGCCATTTCTTTACATAATTTTTAAAGTAATTTCTTTGTCATTTTTCTCGGCAAGAATTTTTGCACCGTCAGTAATTTTTCCCTGCAAAGCAAGCTGAGAAAGCGGATCTTCCAGAAGAATCTGAATGGCACGCTTTAAGGGGCGCGCACCGTAGCGGACGTTATATCCCGATTCCAGAATCAATTCCTTTGCATCATCCGAAACGGTCAGCTCTGCATGCTTTTCCGCAAGTCTTTCTGTCACATCCGAAAGCAGCAGATCAATAATTTTCCGCAGCTCCTCCTTAGAAAGCGGAGAAAAGGTCACAATTTCATCAATCCGGTTTAAAAATTCTGGGCGGAAACGCTGCTTTAAGCTTTTATCCACGTTATCTGAAAGCGTGATTTCCTCTTTTGCCCCAAAACCTAAACCGCTCTGGGAAAACTCTGATCCGGCATTGGTCGTCATAATAATGATGGTATTTTCAAAATTAACGATTTTTCCATGGCTGTCTGCCGCGCGTCCATCATCCAAAATCTGCAAGAACAGATTAAACACCTCGGAATCCGCCTTTTCAATCTCATCCAAAAGAATCACGGAATACGGCTTTCTGCGCACCTGCTCGGTCAACTGTCCGGCATCATCATAGCCGACATATCCCGGGGGCGAACCAATCAGCTTGGACACCGAGTGTTTCTCCATAAATTCCGACATATCAAACCGAATGAGCGCTTCCTCCCTGCCAAACATCACCTCGGCAAGCGTTTTCACCAGTTCTGTTTTTCCCACGCCGGTCGGACCGGCAAAGATAAAGGAAACCGGACGTTTTTTCTTGGTAATATCTGCACGTCCGCGGCGAATTGCACGCGAAACGGCAGAAACTGCCTGATCCTGACCGATCACACGTTCATGAATCCGATCTTCCAGGTGCAGCAACTTTTCCGATTCGTCCTCAGAGAGCCGGTGTACCGGAATTTTCGTCCACCCCTCAATGACCGCGGCAATATCCTCATAGGTGATTTCATAGCCGGATGCCTCTTTTTCTGCGGCTGCCTTTTCCTGCTGAATTTGCAGCTGCTCCGACCGAAGTGCGGCAACGGTTTCATAGTCCTCATTTCTTGCCGCCTCCTCGCTCTCCCGGTCAATCTGCGACAAGCGTTCCTGATAAAGCTTTAAATTGTACAATGCCTTGTTCCGGAGATTCACGCGCGAGCCTGCCTCGTCAATCACGTCAATCGCCTTGTCCGGCAGAAAACGGTCGGTGATATAGCGTTCGGAAAGCACCACAGCATCCCGAATGATTTCATCCGAAATTTTCACTTGATGGTATTCCTCATAATAATCCTTAATTCCTTTTAAAATTTCAATGCTTTCCTCAATCGACGGTTCGTCCACCAAAACCGGCTGAAACCGCCGCTCTAAGGCGCTGTCCTTTTCGATATGCTTGCGGTATTCCGAAAGCGTGGTTGCTCCGATTACCTGAATTTCTCCGCGTGCTAATGCCGGTTTTAAGATATTTGCCGCACTCATTGCCCCCTCTGCGTCTCCTGCGGCAACAATATTATGAATCTCGTCAATCACTAAAATGACATTGCCAGCCTCCTGCGCCTCCTTTAAGAGGCTCTTTAAGCGCGCCTCAAACTGTCCGCGGAACTGCGTTCCTGCCACCAGTGCCGTAAAATCGATCAGATACAGCTGATAGGAAAACAGCTTCGGCGGCACATTTTTCTCCACAATCCGCGTTGCCAGACCCTCTGCAATTGCCGTTTTTCCCACACCCGGCTCACCTAAGATCACCGGATTGTTTTTGCTGCGGCGGTTTAAAATCTGGATTACGCGGTCAATCTCCGCACCGCGGTTAATCACGCGATCCACCTTTCCCTCCGCCGCCTTTTCGGTCAGGTTTGTGCCGTAGGTATCCAGCATGCTCCGCTTTCCGCTTTTGCGCTTTTGCGCCTGATCCTGCCGTTTTCCGTCCTCATGCTTTTCTTTCTGCCCGGATGGAAAAAGATTTTTCAGCATGTCAAACGGCGCAGCAGGCGCACCGCCCTCCGGATCGGACGGATTTCCGCCGAATAGCTCCATTGCGCCATCCGCTCCGCCGTCCTCAAGATTCTCCATAAATTCTTTCATATTATCGTTTAAGGAATCGATATCCTCATCCTTAATTCCTAAATTCTCCATCATCTGATTGATCGGTGCAATTCCAAGCTCCTTTGCACAGGACAAGCACAACCCCTCATTTTTTGTTTCATTACCCTCTATTTTTGCAATAAAAATCACAGCCGGATTTTTTTTGCATCTTGAACATAAATTCATTTTCTCGTTACTCCTTTTGAAATGAATGCAGTTTCTACTATATAAATAAGCTGCCAATATCCATTATAGCACAGCTTGCTCCGGAAGAAAAGCATTTTTTTATGAATTTACAATCCGTTCATTTTCAAAATGCACATTTACCAAAATTTATGAGATTGTATTAAATCATTTTAGTGAAAACAGAATAATTTCAGTCAAGCCCTTGAATTTGTTACAAAATAGGTGTATAATGTGTCATGTTTTAATAAATTTGTAATATTTATGGGAAGGTTTGAATAATATATTACATCAAACCCGAAAGGAAGATTGAATATGAAGAAACCATTTGCCGGGGTCTGTTGTGTTCTGACCAGCCTGGTAATTGCTTCAGCAGCGCTGAATCAATACTGCACCGGCGGCTATGAAGTGATTGTCGAAGGTAAATCCATCGGCTATGTGGAAACGGCAGACGCCTACAAGGACGCGCTTTCCCAGATTAACGACCAGTTAGAAAATGATTTTGGAGCAGAATATACCCTCCACCCGGAACTGAAATTAAAAGGAACAATCGTTCCGAAAGATCAGATTACCAGTCAGGAGGACTTGGAAAAAAGCCTTGCCAACCTCACACAGTATATGGAGGAGGGCTGTATGATTACGGTAAACGGCGAGGAATTAGCAGCGTTAAAAACCGAGGAAACGGCAAAGCTTGTCCTGGATGAAATTTTAGATCAGTATACCGTTGGCGGCATCCGGGCGCATTTTGCCGAAAACGTGGAGCTTGTGACAAAGCAGATAAGCACTGCATCCTTTTTCAATATTGACAGCGCCAGAGAATTTCTCCTGTCCTCCGGAAAACTGCACACCGAGGTAAAGGAAAATCAGATTCTGCATGAGGCGATTGATTTTGAGACAGTGGAAGAAGCAGACGACAGTATGTATATTGGCAACAGAACCACCGTACAGGAGGGATCGGTTGGCGAGCATGCCCTTTCTGTGATGGTGACCTACCGGGACGGCGAGGAAATCAGCCGGGAAACCGTTTCAGATGTTGTCACCGCCGAACCGGTTGCAGAAATTGTCCGCGTCGGTACAAAGGAAATCCCCAACCAGGGAACCGGAAATTTCAAAGCGCCGATCTCCGGCAGACTTTCCTCCGGCTTTGGTGCAAGATGGGGCAGAAACCATAACGGAATTGACCTTTCCGCGTCAGTCGGAACACCGATCTATGCATCGGATACCGGTGTGGTGATCTGTGCTGAATATAAAGGGAGCTATGGTAACCTCGTAAAAATTGACCATAAAAACGGCTACGTTACCTATTACGCACATTGCAGCGAGATTTTAGTCTCAAACGGGCAGGCCGTGACACAGGGTCAGCTGATTGCCCGCGTCGGAAACACCGGCAACAGCACCGGTCCGCACTGCCACTTTGAAATTCAATACCACGGCACCCCCCAAAATCCGTACAATTTTATCGGCTAATCAGAAATCTGTCAGAGAATTGCTCTTTGACAGATTTTTTTCTTCTAAACGCGAAAAAGATTTGCTTTTTTCCCAATCCTATGGTAAAATAAGAGTGGAATTTATGGGGATAGATTCTGCTGCAATATTGAGGTGTAACTTTATGAAACAAAAAGAAATAAACTTTTCTCCGGCAGTCTGGATTTCAGCAGGCAGCGAATATCCTGCTCCGCTGTTCCGGAAACGCTTTTTTGCAGAAGATATTAAAAAGGCAGTGCTGCTTGTCGGCTGCTTTGGTATGTTTGAAGGCTTTTTAAACGAAAAGCCTGTCAGCGACGAAAAATACGGAACGCTCAATACCGATTTCCACCGGCGCGATGCGATGGAATATTGCGGTGTTCCCTTTGCTGAGGATTTGGCGCATCGGCTCTATTGCCCGGAATATGACGTAACCGACCTCCTTTTTGAGGGCGAAAACACGCTTTGTTTCCAGTTAGGATCAGGCTGGTATGAGCGTGACGGCGACACCGGCTTCGGACATGTGAAGCTATGCTTCCGGCTTTCGGTTACGCATTCGGACGGTTCGGAAAGCATTATTTGCTCGGATGAGACAGTAAAACGGCATAAGAGCATGCTGTGCGAATGCGACTTAATTCTTGGGGAGACGCAGGATTTTACAGAATTCCCGGATGACTGGATGCAGAAAGATTTTCCGGACAATACCTGGGAGAATGCCATCTGCGAGAACGCTCCGGACACGCGCTATCTCCCGCAGGACTGCCCCGGCGACCGGGTCATCCGAACATTAAAACCCACGCTCCTCTCGGAAAAGGACGGAAAAAGGATTTATGATGCCGGCGAAATGATGACCGGCTATCCGGTATTCTGCGCCCCCGGGAAAAAGCAGGAAATCCGCGTCCGGTTCGGCGAGCTTTTGGATGCGGACGGGAATCTGGATGAAAATAAAATCTACAACCAGCACATGACCTTTTACACAGATGAGAAGCCGAGAACGCTCCAAACCTATTTCACCTGGTTCTGTTTCCGTTATTTTGAGGTAAGCGGAGACTGCGAGGTTTCGGACTGCCTGGTGATTCATAGCGACGTGGCGGTTTCTTCTGCCTTTTCGTCCGACATTCCGGTATTAAACTGGATTTATGACGCATATCTCCGGACGCAGCTTGCGAACATGCATGGCGGTATTCCCTCCGATTGTCCACACACCGAACGGCGCGGCTACACCGGAGACGGACAGCTTGTCTGCCACGCGGCTATGACCTATCTGGACGCGCAGAAATTCTTCAAAAAGTGGATTTACGATATTGCCGACTGCCAGGATCGGAAAACCGGGCATGTGCAGTATACCGCACCTTTCCTCCCCTCCGGCGGCGGTCCGGGCGGCTGGGGCTGTGCGATTGTCAACGTACCGTATCAGTACTACCGGCACTACCGCGACAAGAGTGTGTTAGAGGATTTATATCCGCAGATGCTTTTCTACTTTGAATATTTAGAAAACCATAGCGAAAATGATTTAGTAGTTTCCGACCGGGAAAATGCCTGGTGCTTAGGCGACTGGTGCACCCCGGAGCAGGCAACTCTGAATCTTTTCTCCGGCATCCTGATTCCGAACCCGTTTGTCAATACCTATTTCTACATCAAGTCGATGAAACAGGTATTGGAGATTTCCGAGGTTTTAGGAATTTCAAAGGATCGGGAAATGCTAAAGGAACGGATTGCAAAAAAAGAGGCGGCTTTAGTACGGGAATATTTTAACTCCGCAACCGGCGACTTCTGCAACAATAAGCAAGGCGCAGACGCGTATGCTGTAGATCTCGGCTTAGGAGACGAAAGAACCCTTTCCAACATGGTTTCGCATTATCGGAAAACCGGTCATTACGACACCGGCATTTTCGGAACAGATATTGTGACACGCGTGCTGTTTGAAAAAGGCTTTGGTGATGTGGCGGCATCCCTCCTCACCTCGCAGGATCCGATTTCTTTCTATCACGAAATGAAGCTTGGCGCAACCACCATTTTAGAATACTGGAGCGGAGAACGTTCCCAGTGCCATCCGATGTTTGGCGCAGCATCGGTTTATCTTTCCGAATACATTCTCGGAATCCGCATGGCAGAGGGACTTTCAGCAGATTCTTTCACAATCGCTCCTTTGGCAATGGATCAGGTGTCCAAAGCGTCCGGCTATATTACCACACGGTTCGGAAAAATCTCCGTTTCGTATGATGAAAAAACCGCATCCGTCACCCTCCCGGAGGGCATAGACGCAGAAATTCATATTCCGGGAAAAGAAGTAACCGTTACAAGAATATAATCGGAATGTAAAAAGGGGGTTATTCCTATCGCATTAGATACGCTTGCAATTCATGCAATCACAACAGAGCTTTCGTCCGTTTTATCAGACGGACGGATTGAAAAAATTTATCAGCCGGAGCGGGACGAGATACTATTAAATATCCGCACCCTATCCGGGCATGAAAGATTGGTCATTTCCGCAAATTCTGCGCATCCGCGGATTCATCTGACCCATGAGCAAAAACAAAATCCAATCACTGCACCGCTTTTCTGCATGTTGCTCCGAAAGCATCTTTCCTCCGGAAAAATCACCGGAATTTTTCAGGATGCCTATGAGCGCATTGTCCGGATCACAGTGGAATCGTACAATGAGTTGGGCGATTTAACCGCAAAAAATCTGATTGTGGAACTGACCGGAAGAAATTCAAACATTATTCTGACCGATTCGGATATGCGCATTATCGACTCGGTCAAGCGTGTGGATTTTACCGTCAGCTCCGTCCGGCAGATTTTACCCGGAACAGCCTATCAGCTGCCGCCGGCACAGGAAAAAATCCCCTATCTCTCCCCCGAACGGAGTGTGGCAGTGTTTGATTTTTCCCAGTCCGGACTGCGCGCAGAGCAGGTTCTGATGAACACACTCTCCGGCATCTCGCCGCTGACAGCACGGGAGCTTGTTTTCCGTGCGCTCGGCAGCTGCGGCATGCCGTCCGGAGAACTGTCTGAAGCACAAAAGGAAGGGTTGTCCGAATTTGTCCGGACAGCAGAGCTTCCATTTGAGCCATGCATGCTCCGGGACAAAAGCTCCGGCAAGGCGATCGACTTTTCCTCCTTTCTCATCCGGCAGACCAAGGGAATTTACGAGATCATCCCGTATGAATCCATGAGCGTTCTGTTAGAGGAATTTTATCAAAAACGCGACCGTGACGAGCGCATGCGCCAGAAAAGTGCGGATTTAGTGCATCTTCTGCACACCGCATTAGAGCGTACAAACAAAAAACAGGTGTTACAGCAAAAAACGCTCCACGATGCAGAGAATAAGGAGCAATTCAAAATCTATGCCGATCTGCTGACCGCCAATCTTTACCGGATTCCGGAGGGTGCGGACAGGGTCACCGTAGAAAACTATTACGATCCGGCGCTCCCGGAGGTAACCATCCGGCTTGACCCCTCTCTTTCACCCTCGCAGAATGCGCAGTGGTATTACAAAAAGTATAACAAGCAGAAAACGGCTGAAATTGAGGTAACCAAACAGCTTAAGATGACGCGCGAGGATCTGGCATATCTGGAAAGCACCTTAGTGTCGGTTGGTCAGTGTACGCAGGAATCGGACTTAAACGAAATCCGCCGGGAGCTCTCCGAAGTCGGATTTTTAAAAAAGCAGACCCGGAAAAAGCAGAAGCAGCCGGAATCCAAGCCGATGCATTTTAAAAGCAGTGATGGGTTTGATATTTATGTCGGCAAAAACAACACGCAGAACGATTACCTCACCCTCCGCTTTGCAAACCAGCAGGATCTTTGGTTTCACACCAAAAATATTCATGGCTCGCATGCAGTCATTAAGCTTGGAATCGAAAAAAACGTTCCCGACCGAACGATTGCCGAGGCAGCGGCATTGGCAGCTTATTTTTCCAAAGCACGCGAATCCTACAAGGTGCCGGTGGACTACACACAGATTAAAAATGTGAAAAAACCAAACGGCGCAAAGCCGGGAATGGTGATCTATGATTCCTATAACACCATTTATGTCGAACCAAAATTACTCCTTTTGCAGGACAAAATCAAATAAAACACTTGCAAAATAAAAATAATTATGATATAATGATGGTACAGCCAAGTAGGGTGTGTGTTTTTGGCAAGCGCAGACGGCACTCCATACCACTGCCGGATGCCTCCGCGAAAGCAATTTCAGGGGTTTTTGAAACAACGGCAATCATACATATCCGGGAAAAGCTCATTTGCCTGGGGGCAGAGGAGGAAAGGGACAGAATAAGACTTTAAAATATGATTTTGACTGCCTTCCATACGGGCAGAAGAAGGATTGTTTTATAGTTTTACTTTGAACTGATCCTCCAAAGCAAGGGAATTGAACCAAAACCGTGTTATTCCGCCCTCAGTCTACTCTTACGAAACCGGAATTGTCTGCTTTTGCAGGCAACGTATCAGGAAAAGAGTCTGTATCTTCTTTTCGTTCTGATTCAGCTGACCGGAAGGAAAATCGGTTTACCGATTGACCCAAGAGATGCCGTTTTAGTATGGAAAAAGATGCGGAGTCCTGGCTTAGGACGGTTTATCCCGGCGGCGGTTTTCTTCCTCTCGGGCAGACGAGCTTTTTCTTTTGGTGTATACCAAAAACAATTTTCATGCAAAAAATTTCCGGTTTTCAGCATAAATGCTGTTGACAACGTATAAATATTATGGTATGATAATAACAAATTGAAGTAGAGGCGCATTTTTTATGAGTAGGGTGCTTATGCGAGTGACCGCGAGGGGCATGCTGAAAGGAAACGATGCCGAAGTGAGCAGGGAATGTCACAGCTTTGCTTGCTGGTTGTGCTGTTAAGAGCAGTATGACTGTCATCATTTTACCAATGATGGAGGGCTACTGCAAACAATGTCTTTTTTGCAATAGCCACATGCTATTGTATTTTTTTTACATTTATTTGAGAAAGGTTTGATATTCGTGAAACAAAACTACAAAATCGGAATCATCGGCGCAACCGGCATGGTGGGACAGCGGTTTATCACCCTGCTTTATAACCATCCCTGGTACACCATTGAGGTGCTCGCCGCGTCTCCCCGAAGCGCCGGAAAGCCTTATTCCGAAGCAGTCGGCGCAAAATGGGCAATGGATATGGAGATTCCGGAGAATGTCCGGGATTTAATTGTGGAGGATGCGTCCGACGTTGAAAAGATCGCATCACGCGTAGATTTTGTTTTCTGCGCAGTAGACATGAAAAAGGATGAAATCAAGGCATTGGAGGAAGCATATGCAAAGGCAGAATGCCCGGTAATTTCCAACAACTCTGCCCACCGCCACACTCCGGATGTTCCGATGATCATTCCGGAAATCAACCCGGAGCATGCCGAAATCATTCCGGCACAAAGAAAACGCTTAGGAACAAAGCGCGGATTTATTGCAGTCAAATCCAACTGCTCTCTGCAAAGCTATGTTCCTGCACTGCACCCCCTAATGAAATACGGTGTGACAAAATGCTTAGCAACCACCTATCAGGCAATTTCCGGCGCAGGAAAAACATTCGAGACTTGGCCTGAAATGGTGGATAACATGATTCCCTATATCGGCGGCGAGGAAGAAAAAAGCGAATGCGAGCCGCTCAAAATCTGGGGAAAGATCGAGGGTGACCGGATCGTGGACACGAACACTCCTTCTATCACAACCCAGTGCCTGCGTGTTCCGGTTTCAAACGGACATATGGCAGCAGTCTTTGTAAGCTTTTCGGAAAAGCCGTCCATGGAGGACATTAAAAAAGCATGGAGCGAATTTTCCGGCGAGCCGCAAAAATTAAATCTGCCGCACGCACCAAAGCAGTTTTTACATTACTTTGAAGAAAATGACCGTCCGCAGACCAGGCTTGACAGAAATCTTGAGGGCGGAATGGCTGTCTCAATCGGACGTCTCCGCGAGGACACCCAGTATGACTATAAATTTGTATGCTTATCCCATAACACGCTCCGCGGCGCAGCCGGCGGCGGTGTGCTGATGGCAGAATTACTGACTGCGAAAGGATATATGGATTAAAACAGAAAGGATTTGATTGCTATGACAAAGAACATCCCCTTTACCGGTTCGGCAGTTGCGATTGTAACGCCGTTTGACGGAGATAAAATCAATTTCGACGCTTTGGGCGAATTGATTGAAACACAAATTGCACACAAAACAGATGCCATTGTCATCTGCGGAACAACCGGCGAAGCATCCACCATGCCGGACGCAGAGCATCTTTCTGCGATTGAATATACCGTCAAAAAGGTTGCCGGACGCGTGCCGGTCATTGCCGGAACAGGCAGTAATGACACCAAGCATGCGATTGCGCTTACCAAGCATGCAGAGGAATTGGGTGCAGACGCAATTCTAAGCGTTACCCCCTACTACAACAAGGCGAGTCAAAAGGGGTTGATTGAGCATTTCCGCGTGATCGCAGAAGCAATCAATATCCCGATCATTCTCTATAACGTTCCGAGCCGTACCGGTATGAGTTTTTCAATTCCGACACTGAAAGAACTTGCAAAAATTCCGAATATCGTTGCCTTAAAGGAGGCAAGCGGAAACATCAGCTATACCGCAAAGGTTGCCGCAGAGGTGCCGGAGCTGCATCTCTATTCCGGCAATGACGATATGATCGTTCCGGTGATGTCCTTAGGCGGCTTGGGAGTCATTTCGGTGGTGGCAAACATTCTGCCGGAGGAAACGCACAATCTTTGTGCAGCATTTTCCGAGGGTAACGTTGCCGAGGCAAGACGGTTACAGCTTTCCATGCTCGATCTGATCAACAAGCTGTTTATTGAAGTCAATCCGATTCCGATTAAAACAGCTATGAGAACCTTAGGCTATCCGGTCGGAAATCTGCGTCTGCCGCTTTGCGAAATGGAGGATGCAAATTTTGAAATCTTAAAAAATGCCCTTGACGCATACGGCGTACAAAAGCTTTAAAGGAATGGAGAGTTCAAATGACAAAAATCATCTTAAACGGATGCAACGGAAAAATGGGGCAGGTCATTTCCCGGCTGGTCTGGAATGATCCGGATACTGAAATTACTGCCGGACTGGATCTTGCAAATATCATAGAAAACCCGTACCCGGTCTATACCAATCCGGAGGACTGCCGCGAGGACGGGGATGTTCTGATCGATTTTTCACATCCCTCGGCGCTCTCCTCCCTTTTGGAATTTGCAAAAGCAAGAAAGCTCCCGGTTGTTGTTGCAACAACCGGACTTTCGGACGCGCAAAAGCAGGAATTAAAAAAAGCAAGCAAGGAAATCCCGGTCTTTTTCTCGGCAAATATGAGCCTTGGAATTAACCTTTTAATCGCACTTTCCAAAAAAGCTGCTGCACTGTTGGGAGAGGATTTTGATATTGAAATTATCGAAAAGCACCATAATCAAAAACTGGATGCTCCCTCCGGAACTGCGCTTGCAATTGCAGACGGAATCAGCGAGGTAGTAAAAAATCCGGAATATGTTTACGACCGGCACAGCGTCCGGAGAAAGCGCCGGAAAAACGAAATCGGACTGCATGCTGTCCGCGGCGGTACGATTGTTGGCGAGCATGAGGTACTATTTGCCGGAACGGACGAGGTGATCACACTTTCGCACTCCGCGCAAAGCCGCGAGGTATTTGCAGTTGGCGCTGTCCGGGCAGCAAAATTCTTAGCCGGAAAGCCTGCCGGTATGTACAGCATGGACGATTTGGTCGGATCACTTTAAAGGAGAATTTTACAAATGGGAAAATTTGATGGAATATTGCTTTGCAGTGACATGGACGGCACGCTTTTAGATGATGAAAAGCGGCTTTCTCCGGAAAACCGCACAGCAATCGAATATTTTATGCAGGAGGGCGGACTCTTTTCCTATTCCACCGGAAGAACTCCGCTGGGCGTTGCACTGGATCGGTTGATTATGCCAAATGCGCCTATGATCTGCTTTAACGGCTGCGGCATTTTAGATTGCAGCCGGCAGGAAATGCTTTGGAGCATCAGCTTAGACAAGCGTGCAGCAGAAGTATTAGAATACATAGAGGAAAAATTTCCGGAAAGCGGAATTGAGGTCTTTACCGAAAGAGATGTGTATTTCTGCCGGGATAACGACATTACAAAAATGCATCGGGCGCACGAACAGCTTGCCGACCATCGCCTGGACTACCATCTGATCTCCACCGACTGGAAAAAGCTTCTCTTTGCATCTGCCCCCGAGACAACCGCACGGCTGTCCAAAGCGCTTTTGGAATCTCCCTTTGCCGCGCGTTATCATTTAGTTGAGAGCGACCAATACTATTTTGAAGTACTGCCAAAAAACGCGTCTAAGGGCGCTGCTCTTATAAAGCTTTGCGAAATGCTTGCAATCGATCCAAAAAAAACAATTGCAATCGGCGACAGCTACAACGATCTGGAAATCATCCAGGCAGCAGGGCTTGGCGTTGCTGTGGCAAATGCTGTTCCGCCGGTGCGCGCTGCTGCTGATTTCATCACAGTAGACAACAATTCCAGTGCTGTTGCCGCTGTGATCCGTTCGTTAGAGTTCGGACTCTTGCAGCTTTAAATCACGATACAAATACAAAGAGCCGCAAACAACGGTAAGACCGCTATGGCTCTTTTTTTGTACCTCAAAAAAATCTTTGCATGCCTCGGCGCGAAGTCCGCAGGAGCGTGCCTTTTCTGCCAATTGCTCTGCCGGCATAGCACGCGGATTATCCTGAACGGTGAGCGTATAAATGGTGGTATCCGGATAGGCTTTTCTGATTTGCAAAAGTTCCTTTTTGATATCCTTATCCCCCATGCATGCCATGATAAACTGCACCGGCTTTGTGGGGAAATACCGATTCAGCGAGAAAAGCAGTGATTCCATCCCATTTGGATTATGTGCGCCGTCAAAGATTAGATTTTCTGAAAGCCGCTCCAATCTTCCCGGATTTTTTGCCTTTGCAAGTCCTGCCCGGATGGCAGGCTCATCCACACGCAAAAGCCTTGCTGTCTCAATTGCCAGGGCTGCATTTTCAATCTGATGGTAACCCGGGATTCCTAAAAGCAGCCGTTCCATGCCGGCATAGTCGATACATTCGCACATGCCGACCGGCTCATGCACCAGTACATTGCCGGTGACAAGCATTTTATGCCCCTTTTCGCAGCAAACACGCTCCAAAACCTCCATTGCCTCCGGCTCTTGCTCCAATGTTACCAGGGTATTTTTAATAATCCCTGCTTTTGCCTCGGCAATTTCCGAAAGTGTATTTCCCAGATACCCCATATGATCCATAGCAATCCGGGTAATGATGTCTGCCGCCGATTCCGGAATCGCGTTGGTTGCGTCTCTTGTTCCGCCCAGCCCTGTTTCCAGTACCACATAATCGCACTGTTTTTCCTTAAAATAGCAGAATGCCGCCGCTGTCCAGATTTCAAACTGCGTGGGATAAGAACCGATTGCCTCCTCGGTTTTTCTTGCCGCATCCTCCATTTTGGAGAGCAGCTCCTCCATCTCTTTTTGGGAAATCTCCTCCCCATCCACCGAAATCCGCTCACAAACGCTGACCAAATTCGGAGAAATATATTTTCCGCATCGATACCCTGCCTCGGTCAGGATCGATTGCAAAAATGCGCAGACCGACCCTTTTCCGTTTGTACCGGCAACATGCAGAAACCGAAGTCCCTCCTCCGGATGCCCCAGAAGCTCCAACATTTTTTTGATACTCACAAGCTCCAAACGTGCTACCGCCTGAAAGCTGTTTGCATAGCTATGAAATTGACCCATTTTTACCATCCTAATTTTTCAATCGGCTTTTTTAAATATTTCTCGATTGCACATACACCTAAAATCTGTACCGGCAGGTTAATTGCCGCCGCCAGCAGTCTGCTCCCCAAAATCACAAAGATTCCCTTGTGCTTTCCAAGAACCAACTGATAGTACCAGTACAGGAATACGGAATTTAAGCACAGATTCAAAAGCACAAACTGCACTGCCGCACACGCAGCAAGCCGCCAGCCGGACAGCTTTAGTTTTCCGAGCATCAGTCCAAATCCCACACCGTACAGAAATTCGCAGAGGGTGAACGGTACAAAATAGACATCCCCCCGGCTGAATAAAAGCATCCCGAAGAAATCGGCAAGCGCGCCGACCATGCCGCCGCCAACCGGACCTAATGTCATACCGGCAAGCGCAACCGGGAAAAATCCCAGAGAAATCCGCACGCTGCTGTTTCCGCCGGAAATCGCTAAAAAGCGTACAAATACAATCTGCATCGCAATCAAAAGTGCCGCTGTTACCATTTTTTTTGTTTTTGTTTGTTTCATGTTACATGTTCTCCTTTCGCCGTTTTCCACAAAAAAGGATCTGCTATTTGTTTCTTAGCAGATCCGAGACCGCAAAAACCCAAAGAAGATCCATGCGTTTTTTCGCAGCAACGGAATGCGGAACAGACACCGCAAGCGAAAATCGCTTTTCGTAGAAAGGACAACTTCCCGTTCCTTTCTCACTTGACGCGTCTGCTCCTACTTTGCTTTTTTTTATAAATTATTTTTTATATATCCAACTGCTTCAGAAATTGCCTCCGAAACAGACAGATCACAAGACTCGGCATCAGTACGTTTCTTAAATTCCACGATTCCCTCGCCGCATTTCTTTCCGACAACGATTCTTGCCGGGATTCCGATCAGGTCAGCATCCTTGAATTTCACACCGACACGCTCCGACCGATCATCCAGGAGCGCCTCAATTCCCTGCTTTTTCAGTTCCTCATAGATTTCCTCTGCAAGCTTTACCTGCTCCTCCTGCTTGGTGTTTACCGGAATCACCATTACATGATACGGAGCAATCGAAACCGGCAGAACCATGCCGTTATCATCATATCCTTGCTCGACCGCTGCCGCAATACAACGTGTAACGCCGATTCCATAGCAGCCCATAATCACACTCTTTGGCTCTCCGCTCTCGTCGGTATAGGTTAATCCCAAAGCGTCGGAATACTTTGTACCCAGCTTAAAGATATGTCCAACCTCAATGCCCTGAGCCGTCTTGATCGGCTTGCCGCATTTCGGACACGCGTCTCCTGTTTCGATTACACGAATATCTGCAACCTGTGTCGGAGTAAAGTCGCGGTTGATGTTTACGTTATTGTAATGATAACCGGTGTCATTTGCGCCGACAATAAAGTTTCTCATTTTTTCTACTTCCAGATCGACATAAACCGGGATTTCCAGTCCGATCGGTCCTGCAAAGCCAACCTCGGCATGCGTCAGCTCGCGCACCATATGCGGCTCGGCAAGCTCTAAATCGTCCACACAGCCAACTAAGTTTTTGAGTTTTACTTCATTAATTTCACGGTCACCGCGCACCATTGCCGCAATATACTGATCGTCTGCTTTATAAATAATGGTTTTTGCAAACACATACGGCTCTGTACCAAAGAAAGAAACCAATTCTTCAATGGTATGTGCGTTTGGTGTTTCCAGCTTTTCTAATGCCAGTTCTCCCTCCGGGAATGCTTTTTCAGTCGGAACACAGGCTGCCTTTTCATAGTTTGCTGCGTAGCCACAGTCATCACAATAGGCAATGCCATCTTCACCAACCGGAGATTTTACCATAAATTCCTGTGATCCGCTACCGCCCATCGCGCCGGAATCTGCGTCTACAATCGTAAAGTCCAAACCTAAACGTGTGAAAATCCGGCAATATGCGTCATACATTTTCTGATAAGATTCATCCAAGCCTGCCTGGTTGCGGTCAAAGCTGTAGGCATCCTTCATCACAAACTCTCTGCCGCGCATTAAACCAAAGCGCGGACGCGCCTCATCGCGGTATTTTGTCTGAATCTGATAAAGGGTCATCGGGTATTCCTTATAGGAACGCACCTCGTTTAACACGGTCTGTGTAAAAAGCTCCTCATGGGTCGGACCTAAGCAGAAATCACGGTCGTTCCGATCCTTTAATTTAAACATGTTATCGCCGAATACTTCCCATCTTCCGGATGCCTGATATGCCTCTGCCGGCAGCAATGCCGCCATTAAAAGCTCCTGCGCACCGGCGCGGTCCATTTCCTCCCGGACAATTTTCTCCACCTTTTGGAGCGTCCGGATTCCGAGCGGCAGATAGGAATAAATTCCGGCTGCAAGCTTTCGGATATATCCTGCACGAAGCATCAGCTTGTGGCTCATAATCTCCGCATCCGACGGTACTTCACGCAGCGTCGGTAATAATAGTTTCGATACTCTCATTTCATTTCTCCTTTGTCTGTTACACAATTTCTGCGCCGCTCTGAATGTCCTTAACGGTGGTCAGGGCAGTCAGACTGCCTTCAAATTCTGCTGAAAGAATCATGCCGCAGGATTCCATTCCCATAATTTTTCTCGGCTTTAAATTTGCCACAAAAATCACGTTTTTGCCGATCAGTTCTTCCGGGGTATGATATTTTGAAATTCCGGATAGAATCTGCCGCTTTTCACTGCCCACCTCCAAGGTAAAGCGCAAAAGCTTTTCTGACTTCTTCACTTTTTCGCATTCTATCACCTTGCCGACACGCAAATCCAGCTTTTCAAAATCCTCAAATTCAATATAGTCCTTAAAAGGCGCTAATTCAATTTTCGGTTCTGCCTCAGCTGCCAATTCTTCCAGTTTCTTTTCGGTGTCAATTCTGGCAAACAGCGGAACAGGTGCAGAAACCTTTGCTCCCGGCTTTGTCTTTCCAAACTCTGAAAGACTTGCAAAGCTCAAATCCTCCGCCGCAATCTGGGATGCGATTTTCTCAGCTGTTTCCGGCATAAAGGAGGACAGGAGCGACGCAATATAGCGAATTGCCTCGGTCAGATTGTAAAGCACACCTCCAAGGCGCTGCTGGGTTTCTTCCGACTTCGCCAAAATCCACGGGGTTGTCTCATCAATATACTTATTCGCCCGGTCTGCCACTTTCCAGATCTCATCTAAGCTATCTGCAACATGCAGTGTTGCCATCTTCTCCTGCACTGCCGATACAGCGCCCAGACACACCGCTCTCAAATCCTCATCTACCGGCTCAATCAAGCCAGGCTCCTGGATCACTCCGTCAAAATACTTGTTCTGCATTGCAACAGTACGGTTTACCAAATTTCCTAAGGTATTTGCAAGATCAGAATTAAACCGCGTGATAAAGGTTTCGTAGGTGATCGTTCCATCCTGGGCAAAGGGCATTTCATGCAGAGAATAGTAACGAACAGCGTCCACACCAAAATGACGTACCAAATCCTGCGCATAAATCACATTTCCGCGCGATTTTGACATCTTTTCCTCTCCAAACAGCATCCACGGATGTCCGAACACCTGCTTTGGCAGCGGCTCACCCAATGCCATCAGCATGATCGGCCAATAGATGGTGTGGAAACGCAGAATATCCTTACCGATAATATGCACATCGCACGGCCAGTACTTGTTATAAAGCTCATCCTTGTGATCCGGCGAATAGCCAAGCGCTGTGATATAGTTGGAAAGCGCGTCAATCCAAACATAAATGACATGCTTCGGATCAAATTCCACCGGGATTCCCCAGGAGAAACTGCTCCGGGAAACGCACAAATCCTGCAAGCCCGGCTTTAAGAAATTGTTCACCATTTCCTTTTTCCGGGATTCCGGCTGAATGAAATCCGGATGCTCCTCAATATACTGCATGAGCCGATCCTGATACTTGCTCATCTTAAAGAAATATGCTTCTTCCTTTGTCTTTTTTACTTCTCTGCCGCAGTCCGGGCATTTTCCGTCTACCAGCTGTGTTTCTGTCCAGAACGATTCACACGGCGTGCAATACCATCCCTCATACTCGCTCTTATAAATATCGCCCTGATCGTAAAGCTTTTTAAAGATTTTCTTGACTGCCTCCACGTGATAATCATCAGTGGTGCGGATAAACTTATCATAGCTGATGTTTAAAAGATCTGCAATTTCTCGGATTTCTCCGGCGATCCGGTCAACATAAGCCTGCGGCGCAATCCCCTCTGCCTCCGCAATCTCCTGGATTTTCTGCCCATGCTCATCCGTTCCGGTCAAGAAAAACACGTCGTCACCTAAATAGCGGTGAAACCGCGCAATCGCGTCGGTCAGAATAATCTCATATGTGTTTCCGATATGCGGTGTTCTGGATGTGTACGCAATCGCAGTCGTGATGTAAAATTTACTCATTCATTTCTCCCTCTCTATTCTTGAAATATATTTTTAACCAGCTGCCACT
Organism: uncultured Clostridia bacterium; assembly: GCA_934462945.1. Taxonomy (GTDB): domain Bacteria; phylum Bacillota; class Clostridia; order UBA1381; family UBA1381; genus RQCD01. The sequence goes on from CAKSJF010000003.1 coordinate 49,325, forward strand.
CCCGTTTTGCGAGACGGACAAGCTGATGAAAAAATCTTGTGACGGGGTCAAAAACACCCACCTTATATAAGCTGAAAAACAGCATCAGAATCAGCGGTCCGAAAATCATTCCGCCGATGGATAACGTTTTATAGCCAACATACATCGCCATCAGCGTCAGGATCGGATGCATGCCGATATTGCTGCTGACAATCTTCGGTTCGATCGTCTGCCGGCACAAAACCAAAATCAGATAGATGATCAAAAGACCAACTCCAAGCCGCGGAACACCGTTTAAAAAGCTGACTGCCGCCCACGGCCACAGCACAGCGCCGCTCCCGAAAAAGGGCAATGCGTCTAAAACAGCGATACCCACTGCAATCAAGAGCGCATAATCGACGCCTAAAATCGTCAGTCCGATTAATAAAATCACCGATGCCACACACATAATAATCAGCTGTGCCTTGACATAGCCGCCCATATACCGCTTGATTTCATGCTTAATCCGCTCAAACTTTTCCATCACGCGATCCGATAAAAGCCGGTGCATCGCATTTTGTACATCCTTTGCATCTGCCACCATAAAATAAAGCGACAGGATAAAGACGATCAGCGCGATAAAGACGCTCGGCAGGCTCTTGGCAAAATTGCCTGCACGCTCCACGACATAAAGATTATCAAAAAATTTCGTCAGCCCTGCTGAAATCTGCGTTCCCAGATTGTCGAAAAATTCCTGCACCCCCTGCGGCATGGCAATATACAGATTGGAAAGCTTTTCTGCCGTCTGTTCCCAGGAAAGCTTTGCGCTTTCATAAAGGTATGGAAACTGCTGATAAAGGCTTTTGATTTCCTCGACTAATTTCCAGATAATTGCCGTCAGAATTCCGCCTAATATGCCAACCGTCAGAACAATCACTAAGATTGCGCTCACCCGGCGCGGCAGTTTCCACTTTTTTTGCAGCCGATCTGCCAGCGGGTTAATCAGGAGCGACACAAAATACCCTAAAATAAAGGGCAGGAAAATTCTGATCAGAAACCCGATGCCGGAGAGCAGTGTGGGCAGAAAATAATAAACCCCAACCACAAAAAGCACTGCCAAAAGAATCAGAATTGCAGTTTTTATGCCGTTTTGCTTGAATTTCATAAAAATCCCTCTTTTAGTCCTCTAAAAAATGTTTCATAAGCTCATGTCCCAGCGGAACGAATATTCCGGTTTTTTCTGCATTTTTTTCGGTATAGGTCAAATTCGTTTGTATCGGCTTTTCCGAATCATAAATCAGATACGGAATCGAATCTGAAACATGTGTTTTTAATGCCACCGGTGTGGGATGATCCGGCAGAACCAGCATTTTATAATGCTCGCCGTCCTCTTTCATTGCCGCTCGGATCGGTGCGATAATTTTTTCGTCAATCCGCTCCACCGCAAGCTTTTTATGCGCGGCATTTCCCTGGTGTCCACATTCGTCCGGACCTTCCAAATGAACATAGACAAAGTCATAACCGTCCCGGAGTGCGCTAATTGCCGCATTTGCTTTTCCGTCATAGTTTGTATCATAGTTTCCGTTTGCACCCGGCACGTCAATGGATTTCATTCCGGCGCAGATTGCAATTCCCTTAATGAGATCCACCGCCGAGATCACAGCGCCCTTTTTATGATAGAGCGACTCAAACTTCTCAAGCTGCGGTCTTGATCCCTCGCCCCATATCCAAATGGAAGTTGCCGGGTTTTTCCCCTCGGCAATCCGCTTTTGATTCACCGGATGGTTCTTCAGAATTTTTTCGCTTTGTGCCATCAGCTCCAAAAGCTTTTCCGCACCCTCGCCCTTGGGAAGATAATCGGTAATTTTCCGGTCGGAAATATCATGCGGCGGAGTGAGATTCACATTCTTTGAACCGCCCTCCCAAACCAGCAGGTGCCGGTAGCTTACTCCTGCATAGAAATGCAGAAGATCAGTGTGCAGCTCCTCCTCCACAGCCTGAATCAGCTCACGAGCCTCCTCTGTTGTAATTTCTCCGGCAGAATAATCAAGCATGGTTTTTTCACTATAGCATTCTTCGTCTGAAAGTGTTACCAAATTTGCGCGGAATGTGATGTCATTGTCCTTTAAAGGCACACCGATCGATGCCGCCTCTAACGGAGAGCGTCCGCTATAGCAGATACGCGTGTCATATCCCATAACCGAAAGGTTTGCAACATCGCTCCCCGGTTTCATACCGTCTAACACAGTCTGTACCATGCCCAGCTCACCCTGCGCCGCCATCTCGTCCATATTCGGTTTCTTTGCCGCCTCTAAAACCGTTCTTCCGTCAAATTCCGGAAGCGGCCGGTCTGCCATTCCGTCTCCTAATACCACAATATATTTCATATTTATATCCACTCCCTTCCGTGCTGTAAGGCACACAACTTAAGTCTGAAAGAAAATCGCTCAGAGTGCTGCTTTGCAGCGAGCGGTGCTGTACACAGGTACCGCCCCGAGCAAAAAGTAGTGCTATGGGCGATTTTATTCAGACTTTGCCTCTTTATTTTAATTTGCAAAGCACTGCCAATGCACCCGGTCCGATGTGCGTTCCGACAATCGGTCCAAACTCGCTGAATAATTCCAATTCCTCTACGCCAAACTCCTCCCGGAGTGCAGCTGCCATTTCTTCTCCGCGCTCCCGGTCGGAATGAACGACCATAAATGCCGGATGTTCTGCGTCAAACTGCGGATTTTCGCGAATAAGTGCAAGCAGCTTTTGAAAGATTTTCTTTTTTCCTCTGAGCTTTTCATAGGGTTCTACCAGTCCGTTCCGGATGGTTAAAACCGGCTTAATATCTAACACTGTTCCGAGAATTGCGCTTGTTTTTGTGATTCTGCCGCCCTTTTCCAGGTATTTTAAGGTGTCTACCAAAATATAGGCACGCCAGGATGCCTGATATTCCTCACACTTTTTTAAAATCAAGTCAACATCCGTCTCTCCTGCCTCAATCAGCTTTGCCGCATAAATTGCCATAGAGCTGATGTAAACCGAAAAGCTCATGGAATCAACAAGCCGAAGATCTGCCTTTGGATATTCCTCTAAAATCTCCTCCCGAACCATCCTCGCCGTATTATACTGACCGCTTGCTTTGGAGGATAACACAAAATAAATCACAGTGTCATTTTCCTTACAAAGTGTTAGAAGCGTATCATACATTGTTTGGTATGGGGTCTGTGAGGTAGTCGGTATCTGATCCGACTCGGAAAGCTTCTGATAAAATTCCTCGTTATTAATATCTACATCCGCCTCATATGCCGTCTCGCCAAAGATCGTCATAAAGTGAATGTTATCAATCTTATATCTTTTTTCTAAGTCCTTGGGCAAATCTGCCCCGGTATCTACTACCAATTTGATTTTTGCCATTTTGTCCTCCTATTGATCACCATGTAAATTTCGTCAATTGTCCTGCTTCTTTTAAATGTGCAAATCTGTTCTGCCGGAGCGCCTCATAGGCGATAATTGCAACCGAATTGGAAAGATTCAGGCTTCGCGCCTCATCTATCATCGGAATCCGGATGCATCGCTCCCGATGTTCATGCAAAAGCTCCTCCGGCAAGCCTTTTGTTTCTTTGCCAAATAAAATATAGTCCTCATCCTGAAACTGCGCCTCAGCATAAGTATTCGGAGCTTTGGTGGTTGCGTAAAAATAACGCGCACCCTTTGTCTTTTCAAAAAATTCTGCTAAATTTTCATAATATTCCACGCCCAAAAGATGCCAGTAATCCAATCCGGCACGTTTTAGCTTTTTATCGTCAATAGTAAATCCCATCGGTTTTACAATATGCAGCCGGCATCCGGTTGCCGCACAGGTTCTTGCAATATTTCCGGTATTCTGCGGAATCTCCGGTTCAACTAATACAATATGAAACATAAGTACCTCATTTTCTAAAAATCATTACACACTCTTTTATTATAGCGCATATTCGTAAAAAGTACAAGACCCCAAAAGAATTTTTTTACAAATTCATTGAAAAATTCGAGTTTCCTCGTCAATTTTCGATATTTTTTTCAAAAAACAAAAACATTTGTTTGATTTTTAGGAAAAAGTATGATATACTATAAGTAAGAAATATGATAGGAGGCATCATTATGGCAGGTTTAACCCCAAAGGATTATGAAATATTAGATTTTATTTTAGAGGAGCAGCATACTAAGGGATATCCGCCGACTGTACGCGAAATCTGCAACAGGGTCGGACTTTCTTCCACGGCAAGCATTCACGCGCGGCTTGCAAAACTGGAGCGGTACGGACTTTTAGAAAAGGAATCCTCCAAAAACCGTTCTATGCGCGTTATCAATTATAAATCAGCAGATGAACCGCCTAAAAGCGCTTATCAGGAAGACCGTTACTTAGATGTGCCGGTTTACGGCAGAGTGACCGCCGGCATGCCGATTTTAGCTGTGGAGGAGCATGAGGAAACTTTTCCGCTCCCGATGTCCTTTGCACACAATAAGGATCTCTTTATGCTCAAAGTGCAGGGGGAATCCATGATCAACGCTGCGATTTTAGACGGGGATCTGATTATTGTGGAACGTCAGCCAACCGCACAAAACGGCGATATTGTGGTGGCGATGGTTGACGGAGAAAATGCGACTGTGAAAACCTTTTATAAGGAAAACGGACACTACCGTCTCCAGCCGGAAAACGACTCCATGGATCCGATTATTGTAAATCAGGTTGAGATTTTAGGAAAAGTAGTGGGTGTTTTTCGAATGATGTGATGCAAAAGGCACACCGCCTGGCGTACATTCGTACTCCAGGCAGTGTGCCTTTTTTGCACTGTTCAAACGGTCTGTGCTCTTTTACAGAATCGGAAATCCTGCTTTTTCATGCGCTTCGTAAAGTTCATCACACATTGCAACAATATCATCAATGGACAGTACTGCTGCTGTGTGAGGATCAAGCATAGCGGCATGATAGATATGTTCTCTCTTGCCGGTGGCTGCTGCCTCAATTGTCAAAAGCTGCGGATTGATGTTTGTTCTGTTCATCGCTGCTAATTGAGGCGGTAAATCTCCGATTACAACCGGATTGATTCCGGTGCCGTCTGCAATACAAGGCACTTCCACACAAGCCTCACCCGGTAAATTGGTGATCAAACCGGTATTTTTCACATTTCCACCGAATTTGCACGGCTTGTTTGTCACAATCGCTTCGATAATTCTGGAACCGTATTCCCGGCTTCTTTCATGAACCACATCTCCGCCGTTCATAAGCTCGTCTCGCTGCTTTTTCCAGTCCGCAATCTGTTCCTTGCAACGCCGGATATATTCATCAATCGGAATATTGAATTTTTCAATCAGCTCCGGATAATTTGGCTTAATAAAAAACGGATTGTATTCCGCGTTATGCTCGCTGCTCTCAGTGCAGTAATAGCCTAAATGCTTGATATATTCGTACCGTACCATATCATTATGCACGCCGGCTGCATTCTTTTCTGCCGCACGCTTTCTGATTTCCGGGTAAAGATCGTTTCCCTGCATATCAGTGATTTCCAGAAGCCATGCCATATGGTTGATTCCTGCTATCTTATCCACAAAACCATCCACCTGAATATCAAGCCCTTTTAAGAGACCCTTGGAGCAAACCTGCACACTGTGGCAAAGACCAACGGTCTTGACATTGGTGTATCTCTGCATATATCCTGCGATCATTGCCATTGGGTTTGTATAGTTCAAAAGCCATGCCCTGGGGCAGACCTCCTCCATATCCTTTGCAATATCCTTCATGACATAGATGGTACGAAGCGCTCTGAAAATGCCGCCGATTCCAAGCGTGTCTGCAATCGTCTGCTGCAAGCCGTATTTTTTCGGTATCTCAAAATCAATCACCGTGCAAGGCTCATATCCGCCCACCTGGATCGCGTTCACCACAAAGTCTGCACCGGACAATGCTGCTTTTCTGTTTTCCACACCGAGATAGCATTTGACGGTCGCTCTGTTTTCATTATACTTTTTGTTGAGCGCGTCAATCACAAGCTTGGATTCCTCCAGTCTTCCGCCGTCAATGTCATAGAGCGCAAATTCTGCATCCCGGATGCTTTCGCAAAGCATAATATCGCCAAGAATGTTTTTTGCAAAAATCGTACTCCCTGCACCGATAAATGTAACTTTAATCATGTGTACATAACCCCTTTTCTTTTTTTCTTGATTATAGCATATTTTTATGCAGAAAACCATTGCAAAAAGAAACAAAAGTATGGTATAATGGAACATAATAAAGCTTTTGTGAGGATGAAAAAAATGCAAGAGGAAATTATTTTTGAGGATAAAGGCTACAAGGATATCAATCCAATCCGCACCGGGCATGAGGCATGCACAAGCAATCACAGCTTTGGTCCGGCAGTTCGCCAAAACTACTTAATTCATTATGTCAAAAGCGGCACCGGCAGGCTATATTCCCCGGAGGGCGAATATGCGGTACTTCCGGGTCAGCTGTTTTTGATTCGCCCGGGCGAAATTAACACCTATACCGCCGACAAAGAGCATCCGTGGGATTATATCTGGGTCGAATTTTCCGGAGATGCCACAAGACTGTTAGAAAAAACGCAAAAAAGAATTGTGGACTGCGACAGCGAACCCTTTCTCCGGCTGTTAAGCCTTTTAAAACGCGAGGATTTCCGGGAAGAATACGCAATATCTGCGCTTTTTACAATTCTGACCTCCTTTTTCGAGACAGGGCATCAAAATCTTGTTTCAAAAATTAAAAACTATATTTCTTCTAATTATATGAAAGAAATTCAGATCGGAACACTTGCAAAGGATCTCGGCTACAGCCGGCAGCATATTGCAAGGCTTTTTAAAGAACAAACCGGGATGAGCGTGAAAGATTTTTTAACGCAAACCCGGCTTGAAAACTCAAAGACATTTTTAAAAAACGGCTTTACCGTAAAAGAAACTGCCTATTTGTGCGGATATAGCGACTGTTTTAATTTTTCAAAAGCATATAAAGCAACCTTTGGAGTCAGTCCGTCGGCTCAGAAAGGAAAAGCCGGAATTTCTTAACGCTGCTCACACCGGAAGAACCGCCGGCGAATCAACGGTTTATCCGCAAGGTCAAAAGAAAAAAAACAGATTGCCGTCACTACAGAAATATCCTCTGTGTATCAGCCGCACAATTTGTTCATGCATTTTTTACAAATTCACACATAAAACACTCATTTTTCCCCTTGACAATCTACATTTTGTGAGGTAAAATGAAGTTGATACATAGAGAAAATGCTATGTAAATAAACAAATAGAAAGGTGATTGCTTTATGAACAAATTTATGCTTAACGAAACCTCTTACCATGGTGCAGGCGCTATTTGCGCAATACCGGAGGAAATCAAAAGCCGCGGCTTTCAGAAAGTGTTTGTCGCGTCCGATCCGGATCTTGTGAAGTTCGGCGTATCGAAAAAGGTTACCGATCTAATTGAACAGGCAGGAATTGAATACAAGCTTTATTCCGACATTAAGCCAAATCCGACCATTGAAAATGTGCAGCACGGTGTGGAGGAATTTAAAGCCTGCGGCGCTGACTGTATCGTTGCAATTGGCGGCGGCTCATCCATGGATACCTCCAAGGCAATCGGAATTATTGTTGCCAATCCGGAATTTGCAGACGTCCGTTCCTTAGAGGGCGTTGCACCGACAAAAAACAAATGCGTTCCGATTATTGCAGTGCCGACAACAGCAGGAACTGCGGCAGAGGTTACCATTAACTACGTCATCACAGATGTGGAGAAAAAGCGCAAGTTTGTCTGCGTGGATGCACACGACATCCCGGTCGTTGCCGTGGTTGACCCGGACATGATGTCTACCATGCCGGCTTCTCTGACTGCTGCAACCGGTATGGACGCACTGACACATGCAATTGAAGGATATATTACAAAAGGTGCATGGGAGCTTTCCGACATGTTCCATATTAAAGCAATTGAAATTATTGCACGTTCTCTCCGCGATGCTGTGAAGAACGGCAAAAACGGCAGAGAGGGCATGGCGCTTGGTCAGTATGTTGCCGGCATGGGATTTTCTAATGTCGGACTGGGCGTTGATCACTCTATGGCACACACACTTTCCGCATATTATGACACACCGCACGGCAAGGCATGTGCAATTCTGCTTCCGGCAGTCATGGCTTATAATGCAGAATATACCGGCGAAAAATATAAGGACATTGCTAAAGCAATGGGTGTTGAGGGAGTTGACAGCATGACTCCGGCAGAATACCGCAAAGCGGCTGTAGACGCAGTACGGAAGCTTTCCGAGGATGTCGGCATTCCGTCCACCCTCAAGGGAATTGTAAAAGAGGAGGATATTCCGGCTCTTGCAGAATCTGCCTATGCAGACGCATGCCGTCCGGGAAATCCGAGAGATACCAGCGTGGAGGAAATTGCTGAAATTTACAGAAGTCTGATGTAGGATTCTGCATCAAAGCAGGCTGTCCTGCCCCTGTGGCGGACAGCCTGCTTTTTTGCGCCGCAGCATTTTCAAAAAGGATTGACAGTTTGGAAAATGTATACTATAATAATAAGAGAACCTTATGTTATGAAAGTTTCATAAGATTAAAAAAATTCTCTCCGGCGGTATGCTCCGGAAAGAAATGACAGGGAGATTCTTATGGAAACCAAAAATACACTTCTGATTGCAGACAATTCAAAAAAGAACCGGGAAATATTAACCGAAATGCTTGGCAATCAGTATCACTATCTTTATGCAGACAACGGTGCAGGACTAATTGAACTTTTATCCGGGGATTCGGAAATTGATCTGATTCTACTGGACATCAATATGCCGCAGATGGACGGTTTTGAAGTGCTAAAAATTATGAACGAGCGTCTTTGGATTGAGGAAATTCCTGTGATGATCATCTCAGCTGAAACCGATACGGAATTTCTGCAAAGGGCATATCAGCTGGGCGCGATCGCCTATATTTCCCGTCCGTTTTCCGCGCTGGCAGTGCAGCACCGGGTAAAAAATACGCTTGCACTCTATTCCCGGCAAAAGCGCCTGGTACAGTTAGTGGAGGAGCAGGTTTACGAGCGCGAAAAAATTAACACTGCTATGATCAATATTTTCAGCCACTCCATTGAACTTCGGAATAATGAGTCCGGAAGTCACACGCTGCATATGCGCAACATTTCAAAGCTTCTGCTGCACCGTCTGACCGAACTGACCGACCGCTATCAGCTGACCGAAAACGACATCTCCCTCATCACCACACTCTCCTCCCTGCACGACATCGGAAAAATTTCCGTTCCCGAAAGCATTCTGAACAAGCCCGGCACGCTGACCGCAGAGGAATGGGAAATTATGAAATCGCATACTACCTACGGTGACGAGCTTTTAAAAAGCGCACCGGTATTGCAGACAGATGCCGTATTTCAGACAGCGCACGAAATCTGCCGCTGGCATCATGAACGCTGGGACGGAAAGGGCTATCCGGACGGACTTTCCGGAGATGAAATTCCGATCTCTGCACAGGTGGTTGCAATGGCAGATGTTTATGACGCACTCACCAGTGACCGTGCCTACAAAAAAGCGTATTCGCATGAATGCGCCATTGAAATGATCTGCAACGGAGAATGCGGCGCATTCAATCCGCTCCTGATCCAATGTCTGCTGGATGTTTCCAACCGTTTGGCAGACAATCTGCGCCAGAACCCAAACAAATACGACTATATGGACGAGGCGCACCGGCTCGCCGGAGAAATGCTCAACAGCAAGCAGCTTCCGCTGGACGACCGCTCACGCCGCCTCTTAAATAATGAACGCACAAAAAAGGAGTTTTTTCAGCAGGCAGCCGGCGGAATCCAGTTTGAATATGACCACATTCTGCAAAGAGTGACTTATATCGACTGGTATCAGCAGCCTAAGCTCCGCAAGGTTTTGTATCTGAACGAGGGCGACGATGTGGATTTACTCTCCCGTGAGGACTGGCTCACACTCCAGCAACGGCTGAATGAAACCACCCCCGAGCGCAGTTCCACCAGTATGACTGTACTGATTCCGGTGAACGGTGCTTACCGCTGGCACCGTCTGGATGCCAGCACCGTCTGGCCGGAGCGCGGCGAAACCTATTTGGCTGCTTTAGGTCAGTTTACCGACATTCACGATCAAATAACCCAGGAAGGACTTTCCACCATTTTAAAGGACGAAAAAAAATCTGAATGGATTTCCCGGCTATTTGGAGATATGTTTGATATGGTTCGTCTGGTTGATCCTGCGGATACCTGTGTTTTAGCTGTTTCAAAGGACGGTGAGCTGGTGAAAACCAACGCCTTCTGCTATGAAACCTGGAACCGTACAGAATGCTGCGAAAACTGTATCTCCTCCGCAGCACTCAGTCACGACCACTGGACAACCAAATTAGAGGTGCTGGGCGGCAGTATCTATTCAGTCATTTCCAGAGCAGTTACCGTCGGCAGCAGGGACTGCGTGTTGGAAATTGTCATGAAAGCAGGAGAAAATCCCAAAAGGCAGAAACTGCACGGCTCTGCACGCACCAACATGATGCTTCTGGAATTTTACCGCGATGCACTCACCAATGCCTATTCCCGGATGTATCTGGAGGACTTTAAGAAGAATCTGGAAAATACTGACGGTGTGGCAATTTTAGATGTGGATCACTTTAAAAAAATTAACGATCAGTACGGACATCCTGCCGGCGATGCCGTATTAAAGCATATTGCAGAGGTCGTGCAAAATTCGCTTTCGGACGAGGACACCTTAATCCGCTATGGCGGCGACGAATTTTTGCTGCTCTTCCACAAAACCGAAGAGGATACTTTTCGCAGACAGCTCCGGGTGATCCGTGAAAATGTGGAGACCTCCGCCTTGAAAGACTATCCGGGAATTCAGCTGAAAATCAGCATTGGCGGCGCTTTCCGCGCACATTCTCTGGATGATGCCATTCAGGCAGCCGATGCAGAAATGTATCAGCACAAAAACAAGGAAAGACCGCGGCATGTGAAATAAATTTTATCAGAAAACCGGCGGGGAATCATGCCGATATAAAAAAGGATTCCACATAGGGGTTGAAAAAAGGGAAAACTTCTGGTATAATATATAGTTAGGAAGTTATTCAAAAAAGGAGGCGGATGGAATGGAGTTGGCTATCAGCCGGGACGTTTGCCGGATTCTTGACACTCTGGAGGCGCACGGGCATACTGCATATATTGCCGGCGGCGCTGTGCGTGATCTCTTATTGGGCAAAGCGCCGCACGACTACGACATTGCTACCTCTGCCCTCCCCTCCCAGGTCAAAGCGATTTTTAAAAGAACGATTGATACCGGTTTATCCCACGGAACGGTGACCGTTTTAGACGGAAAAACTGCCTGCGAGGTGACCACTTTCCGCACGGACGGGAGTTATCAGGACTGCCGGCATCCGGAGCAGGTATTTTTTGTGGATTCGATTGAATCCGACCTTGCCCGGCGCGACTTTACCGTCAACGCCATGGCATACCACCCGGGGCGCGGTCTTATCGACCCATACGGCGGCAGAGAGGATTTGAAAAAAAAGCTTCTCCGCACCGTTGGCAATCCGGAGCTTCGTTTCCGCGAGGACGCACTCCGCATGCTGCGCGCTGTCCGGTTCTCGGCAACGCTGGATTTCTCCCTGGATGAGGAGACGTTCGCAGCCATCCGAAAATGTGCGCTCCTGATCCGGCGGGTAAGCGCCGAGCGCGCCCGGTCTGAACTGGATTTACTCCTCTGCTCTCCCCATCCGGAACGGCTATATCTCCTGCACGAATCCGGACTCATGCACTATCTTCTGCCGGAGGTGGAGGTATGCTTTCGGGTGGAGCAGAAAAACAAGTATCATATCTATGATGTCGGCAGACACATTCTTGAGGCTGTGATTTACACGCCGTGTGAACCGGTGCTGCGCTGGGCAGCGCTCCTGCACGACATCGGAAAGCCGCTCTGCCAGAGTGTGGACGCAAACGGTATTATTCACTTTTACGGTCACCACCGCGAGAGCGTCCGGCTTGCAAACGACATTCTGCACCGTTTCCGGATGGAGCATAGCGCCATTTCCGACATTCTTACCCTGATTGAAAATCATGATGTCCGGATAGACGCAACACTCCCGGGTGTGAAACGGATGATGGCAAAGACCGGCGCACCGCTTTTTGACAAGCTTCTGCTTTTGCAGGAGGCAGACAATCACGCAAAAAACATGCAGTATTTCGGAGAGAAAAAAGCAAGGCTCACCGAATGCCGCAGACTTTATAACCAGGTACTCTCCGAGCATCAGCCGTATCTTTTAAGCGATCTCGCCGTGGGCGGCAGAGATTTAATCCGGATCGGTTTTCGCCCCGGGAAGGAGCTTGGAGACGTTTTAAAAGCGCTATTGGATGAGGTTTTACTTCATCCGGAAAAGAACAGACAGGACTATCTGCTGCCCAGAGCAAGGGAACTCAGAAAAACGAAAGGAACGATCACATAATGGAGCAATCAAACGAACCAAAAACGCTATACCGTGCAGGCAGAATCGACATTTTCGCAATCGGTTCGGACGCACAGCTGCGCCTGGGCGATTTAAACGGCGACGGGAGACTGGAAATTGTAGCTTTACAGCCGGATTCCTGCATAGATGATCAGTTTCTTCCCCATTCGCTCTCCGCAGCGATCGCATACACCTTAGAGGGCGAGGTACTGTGGCAGCTCGGAACTCCTGACACATCCTCCTCCGCCTGCCCCACCGATCTCCCGGCACAGATCTATGATATTGACCGGGACGGCATGAACGAATTTATCTGTGTGATGGACGGAATGCTTTGCATTTACGACGGAAAAACTGCCGAGCTGAAACGGCAGATAGAGCTTCCAGACCCGCAGGCGCACGACTGTATCATCATTGCCGATGTGGAGGGAAAGGGTTATCCGCAGAATCTGATTTTAAAGAACCGGTTTCATCAGCTGTGGGTGTTAGATTCAAATTTTAACGTTCTTTGGACTTACAAAGGAAACATCGGTCATGTGCCGGTTGCCTACGATTTAAACGGCGACGGACGCGATGAGATTATCGCCGGAAAGGTAATTCTGAGTGCAGACGGCGAGGTATTAACCACCTTTGATCTGTCCGATTTTCCGAAAAGCATATATGTCGGAACAATTTTATCAGAGACGCAGACAGAGCAGACCGTCATTTTACTGGGCGGAAAGGAAACCATGGCGTATTCCGCCAGTGGTGAACCTTTAGGAAAACTGAAAACACCGAGCGACACAGACCATCTTACCATCGGCAATTTCCGCGGCGAGCAGACCGTGCAGTTTGCAGGCTTTTATACCGATTCGGACGGTGATTCCCCCGGCTCAGGCATTTTTCTGACCGATTACCGCGGAAACACCCTTTTTAAAGAGGGACGTTCCGAAATGATGCCGGAGGTACGGATTCAGACCATTTATAACTTTGACGGAGAATACCGGGACATGCTTCTGCTTTCCCGGCGCAGCGGCGCACCGGCAGGTGTTTTCGACGGCTACTTAAATCCGCTCTATCTGCTGCCGGAGGACGGTTCTGCCATCTGCGCAGACCTTTTAGGCGATGGGATTCCGCAGATTTTAGTGGCACACAACGGAATTGCCGAGCTTTACTCTGCCGGTCCGGTGGAGCTTGGAAAGCCGGTTGTTCCCTATTCCAGACCGCAGCCGCAGTCGCTTTATAACGAAACAATTTTCTCCTGCCGTGTGTGCGATCCCTCCCGGAACGCACTTCTGTTAGCCACCGCGGCAACCGAGCATTACGACAATATTTTCAGCTGGGCAGAGGCAGCCGCATTAGATCCTGCCGGCGACACCCCGATCAGCCGGGCAGATTTTCTGATTCTTGTAACCACGGCGCTGAATCTGCATGCCTACGATGCGGACGGCTATTCGGATGTATCTCCGAGAGACTATTATTATGATGCTGTCAGCACCATAAAAAAATTAGGCTATATGGATGAGGTGGTAGGGCGGTTTAATCCGCAGCTTGCGGCAACGGCAGAATTTGCAGAGCAGATTCTCAAAAAAGCCGATATTACGCCCATCACCGTAAAAAGCGGAGCGGACGAGCTGACGCGTACCGACGCGGCAAAATTTGTGCTTCAAATCCGCACACAGAAACAGGAATCTGCCACCCCCGGAAAGGAAGAAGAATAACCTTATGGATACGATTACACAAACACTGATGCAGGAATTTTCCCTGAAAGAATTTCAGGTGGTCAATACGCTCCGTCTGATTGACGAGGGAAACACAATACCGTTTATCGCACGTTACCGCAAGGAGGTCACCGGAGAATTATCGGACGAGGTACTCCGGAATCTTTCCGAGCGGCTGGAATATCTGCGCGGCTTAGAATCCCGGAAAGAGGAAATCACCCGTCTGATTGATGAGCAGGAAAAACTGACGCCGGAGCTTACCGCAGCAATCCAGGCTGCAAAAACCATGACGGAATTAGAGGACATCTACCGTCCATACCGTCCGAAACGCAGAACCCGTGCCACCATCGCAAAGGAACGTGGATTAGAACCGCTTTCCGAACTGCTTTTCTTACAGGATCACACCGATCCGGTCACCGCGGCGGCAGACTATCTTTCAGAAGAAGTTCCCACCGCAGAGGACGCGCTTGCCGGGGCAATGGATATTATCGCTGAGCAGATTTCAGATAACGCGGACTACCGCGGAAAAATCCGGGAAATTACCCTGCAAAACGCACTTTTCGTCAGCAAAGCAGCCAAGGAGGAGGACAGCGTCTACAGTCTTTACTACGACTTTTCTGAGGCAGCGTCAAAAATTGCAAACCACCGCATTTTAGCAATCAACCGCGGTGAAAAAGAGGGTTATTTAAGCGTAAAATTAGAATTAAATGAAGAATTTGTTCTGGACTATCTGAAAAAGCAGGTTGCAAAAGTTCCGCCGACAAAGTCGACCGAATATGTCCGCCTGGCTGCCGAGGACGCCTATAAGCGCTTAATTGCACCGTCGGTGGAAACGGAAATCCGGAATCTGTTAACCGAGCGCGCGCAGGAATCCGCCATTAAGGTCTTTTCCAAAAACTTAAACGGACTGCTTTTGCAGCCGCCGATCAAGGGAAAAACCGTTTTAGGCTTAGATCCGGGGTATCGTACCGGATGCAAGGTTGCCGTTGTGGACGAAACCGGAAAGGTGTTAGACACCGGCATTGTCTACTGCACACTTCCGAATCATGACCGCGAAAAAGCAAAAAAAATATTGAAAAACCTGATCAAAAAACATCATGTCAATCTCATTTCCATCGGAAACGGAACAGCCTCCAAGGAAACGGAAATGGTTGCCGCCGAGGTGATTCACGAGATTGATGACGAGGTTTATTATATGGTGGTCAGCGAGGCTGGCGCATCGGTATATTCAGCCTCCAAGCTTGCCACAGAGGAATTTCCGGAATATGATGTGGCGCTCCGGAGCGCGGTATCGATTGCGCGCCGCTTGCAGGATCCGTTAGCAGAGCTGGTAAAAATCGATCCGAAAGCCATCGGTGTCGGTCAGTACCAGCACGACATGAACCAAAAGCGTCTCGGCGAGGCTCTGGGCGGTGTGGTAGAAGACTGCGTGAACAGCGTGGGAGTAGATTTAAACACCGCGTCTCCCTCCCTGCTTTCCTATATTTCCGGAATCAATGCCGGAGTTGCAAAGAATATCTGCATCTACCGCGAGGAAAACGGCAAATTTAAAAACCGAAAACAGCTTTTAAAGGTTGCAAAATTAGGACAAAAAGCATTTGAGCAGTGCGCCGGCTTTTTGCGGATTACTGACGGCGACAATGTGTTAGACAACACCTCCGTCCATCCGGAAAGCTACAAAGCATGCGGAGAACTGTTGCAGCTTCTCGGCTACACCTTAGAGGACGTTTCGGGCGGACAGATAGAGGATTTGAAAAAGCGTTTAAAGAAAGAAAATCTGAATGCACTTTCCGAACAACTCGGAATCGGCGTTCCGACCATCCGCGACATTGCAGACAGTCTCTTAAAAAAAGGGCGTGATCCGCGTGAGGAACTGCCGCAGCCGGTGTTACAGACGGATATTATGGATATGAACGATTTAAAACCTGGCATGATTTTAACCGGTACAGTCCGGAATGTAATTGATTTCGGTGCATTTGTCGATATTGGAGTACACCAGGACGGTCTGGTGCATATTTCCCAGATCTGCAACCGCTATATCAAGCATCCGACCGATGTGCTGTCGGTTGGTGATATTGTCAAGGTCAAGGTGTTAGAGGTTGATCCGAAAAAGAAACGGATCGGACTGACCATGAAAGGAGTCGAATAAGCATGAGCAACGTCATCTCCTTTCCCGGCTTAGGCGGTCTGACCCTGCACATCAACCGGGTTGCATTCAGTCTCTTTGGCAAGGATATTTACTGGTATGCGCTCATTCTGATGTCCGGCTACCTTTTGGGACTGCTTTTTGTCAGCAAAACCTGCGAAAAGCGCGGCATTTCCAAGGATACGGTCTGGGATGTCTGCTTTTACGGTCTGATTTTCGGGCTGATCGGCGCAAGATGCTATTATGTCATTTTTGACTGGGAATCGATGGAGGGAAACTTCTGGAACGTGTTTAAAATCTGGGAGGGCGGCATTGCCATCTATGGCGCATTAATCGGCGCGATTCTCTCCACGCTCGTCTACTGCCGCAAAAAGAAATTGAGCTTTTTGAAGGTTGCAGACGTCTGTGCGCCCGGACTGCTGATCGGTCAGCTGATCGGACGCTGGGGAAACTTTGTCAATGCCGAGGTTTACGGCAGAGAAACCTCCTCCTTTCTGCGTATGTCCATCAATGGCGCAGCAGGGGTTCATCCGCTGTTTTTGTATGAATCGGTCTGGAATCTTTTCGGATTGATTCTCCTGCTTTGCTTCCGCGACCGCAAAAAGGCGGACGGACAGGTGTTTTTTGCGTATTCCCTCTGGTACGGAGTGGGCAGACTGTTTTTGGAGGGCATGCGGCAGAGTCAGTATATTCTGTATCTAATTCCAAACGTTTTGGGAATCTCACAGGTGGTTGCACTTGCCGCGATCCTGGTTTCTGCCGGATGTATCGTTTATTTGGGAAAACATAAAAACGGATAAATTTCAAACGCGCCGGACGGCTTACCGGCGCGTTTTTTTGATTTCTCTTTTTTTAAATCACGATAATATCATCTGCCGCATCCCGGGTGCAAAGGGTGTAAACATATTTTTTATGTACCTTTGAACTGTCAAACAGAAAGATAATCTTCTTTGCATTCTGCATCACCGTCCTGCGGATTGCCGTTTGACCTAAATGATCGTCACTGATCACACCGTCGTCGGAAATTCCGTGGGAGGAAAAAAAGGCAATGTCTGCATTCACATTTCTTAAAAAATCCTCCGCCACACTCCCCACGGTGCACATATCACGCTCATAATATTCCCCTCCGGCAAGCATGCACGGAATGTGATATTGTGCTGCCAGTAAAAGACTCTGCACAGAATTAGTGACAATTCTGATATCCTTATATTCTGCCAGAATCGGAATCATATACATACAGGTTGAGGAGCTGTCGAGATAGACTGTGGCAGAATCTTCGAGATATTTTTTTGCCAGGCAGGAAAGCCTCTGCTTTTCTTCTGCGCGCAGCCTTTTCCGCGCGTCCACCGGCAAAAGCGTATCCTCCGCACAGGCACATGCACCGCCGCGGTAACGCTTAACATATCCCTGTTTTTCCAACTCGGTTAAATCGCGGCGAACCGTCATTTCGCTCACAAAAAATTTCTTGGAAAGCCGCCTCACCGAGACGCTTTTTTCTTTTCTGATTAAGGCAGCAAACTGCTGCTGTCGCTCTGTCAGCATGGGTAACATCCTTTCTGATCGGTAAAATGTTCGTTTTTAAACATTCCGAACAATTATTGACATCCGTCTTTCTTTATTGTATCATAAGAACAGAAAGGGTGCAAGAAGAAAGGAAGAAAAAAATGTATCAGTTTATGATTCGGGCAATCGGCGTAATCGGAATTATTTCCAGTATCATCTCATTCCAGTGTAAACGGCACAAACCGCTTATGATTTTCCGGACAGGAAACGAATTGTTTTTTGCACTGCAATATTTTCTGCTCGGCGCATATACCGGCATGGCGATGAATTTAATCGGCTGCGTGCGGAATATTCTGTTTGCAGAAATGGTGGAACGAAAAAAAGCACCGTTTGGATGCGGTTTCTCTTTAGCGGTCTGTTCCTGCTCTTTTCTATTTTCACCTGGGCAGGCTTAAAAAGTATTCTAATTGCTATTGCAAAAGTGCTTTCTACCTTTGCATACGGCAGTAAAAACACAGCCTTTGTCCGCGTGATGATTCTTTTAACCAGCACAAGCTGGTTTGTCTATAACCTGATTGTCCGCTCCTATGCCGGCTGCGTGTGCGAGCTTTTCACCATCTGCTCCATTATCGTGGGCATACTCCGGTTTGATTTAAAATTAGTCAATCACAATTTACTCAAACGAACTTGACGAAAAAGCCTTTGACATCGATTCCGAATTACAAATTTTTTGCATAAAAAGAAACCTCCCGACCGTTCGGATTGATCCGACGGTCGGGAGATTCTTTTAGTATTGATTTCTTAAAAACTTCTTTAACCGCTCCAGACCCTCTACAATATTATCCATACTGGTTGCATAGGACCAGCGGACATATTCCGGAGCGTCAAAACCTGTGCCGGGGACAACTGCCACCTTTGCCACACGCAGGAACGTTTCTGCAAAATCGTCTGCATTCTGAATTTTTGTTCCGTAATATTCCCCTCCGGCAAGCATGCACGGAATTGGTGACAAAATACGAAAAGTGTCAGCAAATTGCAGCATTCAGTCTGTCTGTGACATATCAAGACGCTTAATAAGAGTACCCTCAAAGTCATTTTCTTCCGCAGACGTCTGCAGATGCAGATAGCTGATGCCGTTGTGGCACGGCTTGTCAATGCTCATCTTGGCGGCGCTTTCGCCGTTGACGAACACCTCGGCCCGCATTGCGAGGGTGTCAAACTCTATTGTCACGATGTCCCAGTCCGATTTATTCACCTTGCCGAACGCATAAGAAATGTGTGCGCCGTTTGCAACGTTTTCGTCCGACGGATTGTACCAGTGGTCGGTAAGCGCAATGTTTACCCCGCTGTTTAGCACACGGAGCTTTATACTCACTCTGCCCTTTTTCGCCGCCGGGAAGTTCCACACTGCGCCCTGCCTCTGATACGCAAGCCTGCTATCGTCTACACGACAAATTTGCATTGCCTCCTCAAAGTTGCCGTCGGGATCCCTTACAAGCAGCGCGCCGTTTGTCCTGTTGTATGCGCAGTGACCCGAAAATCCACGGTAGCCGCCGAGGTTGCTCTTTATATACATCTGTGTCGATACGCCTTGCAGTCCGAATTTAAAATCCTCATGACGCTCCCTCTCGTACAGCCAGTCAATATCCAGAATTACAGCTTTTCTCGCAACGTCATTCTGTCCGAAGCAGACAAGCAGTTTATTCATAGGCAGTTCTATTATCTGTGCCTGGTGAATACTTTTGTCAAGGGAATTTGCACCGCCGATTGAACGGAAGTCGGGGTTATTTCTTATGGTATTTAAAAACAGTTCCCTCATTCCTATCCACGTTTTTCCGTTGTCCTCGGATATGGCAAGATGATTTGCGTCACGGTTTGTAAAAACGTCCTCCCATATTCCGTTTATGATGCTGTCATCAAGCGATGGCACCGCCTTTGTGTGGTCAAGCTCCGGCATCGGCTCTGTGTTGCACCAAAAGAAAACGATTCTGCCATCGGACAGATTGCAGAGCACTGGCATTGTTATGGTTCCGTGGAAGCTTGTCCTCTGCAGCTCGCCCCAGCTGAGTCCGCCATCGTGCGAGGTATACATATAATGATAATCCTGTGATGTGCGCACTATCATTATAAACTCGCCTTCGCCCACCTCCGCAATAGCAGGCTCGCACGAATACTGCTGCCAGCGCAGACCCTTGTGGGGCGGTTTAACCTCAAACCTTGGTGCGCTCTGTTCAATTATATCTGCAACCCAGCTTTCGCCGTCGTCGTCCGATGTGCACACAACAACTTTGCAGTCGGTCCAGCTTTCGTTGTGATACTGTCCTATGATAAACCAACGGTTATATTTTTCCTCATACTGCGGATTTTTAAGGATAAGAAACTTCTTGTCGGAGATTTTTACATATCTGCTGTTCTCGCTGTCAAATCCCTCGTCATTGATGATTGCCCACGTGCCCTCTTTGCCGATTGCCTTGTCTTTGTCGGGTCTGTATACGGACGGGTGAGTGGTTATGTATCTGCCTGTTTTAGGATTATAACCGGCGCTGCCGAGCTGGTGAGCATTTTTGACAAGGTGCATTTTCCAGGACAGACCGCAGTCAGTTGACGACAGATACGCCGGCGTGCCGATGTCCTCCGGCTCTTTTTTGTTAATTGAGCCGTAGAGGCGTATTTCGCCGTCGGGCGTGACGCACATACTGCGACCGCAGTCGGACAGGGGAACAGCAACAACCTGGGGTGCGTATATTGCCTTTAAGAGCTTCCTTTCCTCGTCTGTCAGTCTTTTTTCCATATTTTTAATATAATAATTCTGCATCGTTTTTCCCTCCGTAACTTGCATATATTTTATTATTTTCTTTTTGCATTGTCAATCCTTTTTAACACATTTTACTCCACACGGTGCAAAAACACAATACTCAAACGAGACATTTTCTTTTTCTTTTAAGACATGCAAAAACAACCTGAACAACGGTTTAAAATATGATTAAAATAATTGTGTGAGGTGGTAAAAACAGAAAATTTGTCTTACAACAAAAACATGATGCTCTTAAATAATTTTACGGATTCATCAGATGTAAAAATTATCGCTTTATACAAGCATTTTATGAGTGGCGAAAAGAATATATAGGGCTACATCAACTTTAAATACAGGCGTTCAAATTTAAACAACGTTATGCCCCTAACGGCAGACGGCGGCTGCCATCAGTATGGAAAGAGCATTGTAACCGGATACGAAAGCAGGCAAACGGGGTTTGAAAACATCATTGCCTCATCACCCCAATGCCTGATTGTTGATTATTTTAGTATTGGTTTCTTAAAAATTTCTTTAACCGCTCCAAGCCCTCTACAATATTATCCATACTGGTTGCATAAGACCAGCGGACATATTCCGGAGCGCCGAAGCCTGTGCCGGGGACAACTGCCACCTTTGCCACACGCAGGAACGTTTCTGCAAAATCGTCTGCATTCTGAATTTTTGTTCCGTAGTATTCCTTGCCGATCAGCGGAGAAATATTCATCATGATATAGAACGCGCCGTGCGGATTTAAGCAGGAGACGCCGTCTAAGGAATTAATTGTTTCCACCATAAAGTTTCTGCGCTTTTCAAAATGTCTGCGCATTCTTGCTACCGCGTCCATGCCGCCCTCTAATGCTGCAACTGCTGCCGACTGCGCGATAGAATTTGGGTTAGACGCTGCGTGCGACTGGATATTTGCCATGATTTTTGCAATGGTCGGATTGGCTGCTGCATAGCCGATTCTCCAGCCGGTCATGGCAAAGGTTTTGGAAACACCGTTAATCACGATTGTTAAATCCTTAATCTTTTCGCCCAGGGATGCAATGCTCACATGCTCGCCCTCATAAATCAAATGTTCATAAATTTCATCCGAAACCACAAACAGATTCTTTTCTACTGCTAAATCAGCAATTGCCTGCAATTCCTCTTTCGTGTACACCATTCCGGTCGGGTTTGAGGGACTGTTTAAAATAATTGCTTTGGTTTTTTCGGTTACCTTTGTGCGAAGATCCTCGGCGGTGACTTTAAAATTATGCTCCTCGCATGCCGGCAAAAATACCGGAACACCGTCTGCCAATTTTACCATTTCCGGATAGCTTACCCAATACGGAGACGGAATAATCACCTCATCGCCCGGATTCAAAATTGCCATAAACGTATTAATCAGAGAATGCTTTGCTCCGTTTGATACCACAATCTGCGACGGTTCATAGGAAAGTCCGTTTTCCTCGCGGAATTTCTTTGCCACCGCGCGCCGAAGCTCCAGAGTGCCTGCCGCCGGGGTATACCGGGTTTTATTATCCATAATTGCACGGATTGCCGCGTCCTTGATATGCTGCGGTGTGTCAAAATCCGGCTCGCCTGCGCCGAAGCCGACCACGTCCTCTCCATTTGCTTTCATTTCTTTAAATTTAGAATCAATCGCCAGCGTTGCGGACGGACTGATCGCGGATGCCTTTTCGGATAACTGCATAAGAAAACCTCCTGATTTTTGAATCTTCATTCTTTCAAAAAATTCATTTTTATCATAAATCTTTTATAATTATAGCATATTTTTCTGAAAAATGCAATAGAGAACCATTAAGTTATTCAAAAATTACAAACAAATCTCAAGCACTCGCAAAACATTTTTATGTGTAATTTTATGAAGCAGTCCTGGCTGCATCCCCGGTATTTGAGAAAGCCGTACCAGATCTTCTATTCCCCTGCAATCCTCCGGCAGGCTGTCTGTGCCGTCAAAATCACATCCCAAACCGATCTGCTCTGCACCGCCCAGCGACAGAAAATGCGCAACATGCGCAGAAAGAGCAGAAAGCCGCACCCCTGGCTGCTCTGACAAAAAGGGCGGATAGAGATTCAGACCGACGCAGCCGCCGCTTTGTTTGATTCTTAAAAACTGCTCATCCGTCAGATTCCGGCGGTGCGGACAGACCGCGTGCGCGTTGGAATGGCTCGCAATCAGCGGCTTTTTCAAAACATCTGCCAACTCCCAAAACGACCGGTCGTTTAAGTGCGACAAGTCCACCGCACCGCCCATCTCCTCAATTTTTTCTGCAATGATTCCCCCAAAATCCGTCAGTCCGGCATCCGGATCGTCCGCACCGCCGGCAAGCTGATTTTGCTTGTTCCAGGTTAAGGCAAACATCCGGAAACCTGCTGCAAACAACCGCTCCAGGTCGGACAGACACCCAATCATGCCGCCGCCCTCTAAGCTTAAAAACAACGCCGGTTTTCCCTCGTTCCAACACCGCTCCAAATCCTGAAAGCTTGTGCAGAGCGGCAGTCCGTTTTTTGTAAGTTCGTCTTTGAAAAATTCCGCATATTCCAAAACACGCTCCACCGCTCTTTCCTCCGAATCAAGACAGACCCCAAAAAACTGCATGTAATGCTCATACTTTCCCATCCGGCAGAAATCCACCGCAAGCCGGTTTTTTAAAAGCGGCTGTCTGTAAATTAACGTGTCACAGTGCAGGTCACAGATATTCATAATATTTCTCCTGTCCGTTGAACAATCCCTCAGTCACTGCGTGACAGCTCCCTTTGCTCAAGGGAGCCGTATAGCTTGCGCAAATTGTAATATATTGGCTAAAATTGGTATTGATGTCAGCCAAGAATAAAAAAATCACTTACCAAAGGCTCCCTTGAGCAAAGGGAGCTGGCGGCGTAAGCCGACTGAGGGATTGTTCCCCAAAAAAATTTATCTTATTAATATGCAAAAAAGCATTGACATATGCCAGGAAATAGTGTAAACTATTATTATACAAGCAGGCGCATATACTGCGCTTGTTTTTTTGCGGAAAAGTGAGGTTGAGAGAATGGAAGAAAGACAAGAAAACAAAATGGGCGTTATGAACACACACCGGCTGCTGATTTCAATGTCGCTGCCGATGATGCTTTCGATGCTCGTGCAGGCATTATACAATATTGTGGACAGCGTGTTTGTGGCAAACTTCGATCAAAGAGCCTTAACGGCTGTGTCGCTTTCCTTTCCGGTTCAGTCGCTGATGATTGCCTTAGCGTCCGGAACAGGTGTGGGTATCAATTCCATGGTTTCGCGCCGTTTGGGTGAAAAGCGGTTTGACGAGGCAAACAAAACGGCAAGAAACGGACTTTTTATTGAGGGAGTCAGCAGTCTGATTTTCGTGATCTTCGGAATCTTTTTTGCACGTCCGTTCTTTTCCTTTTTCACCGACGACGCGCAAACCGTGGAATACGGTGTGCAGTATTTAAGCGTCTGCACAATTCTGTCCTTAGGAATTTTTATGCAGATCGGCGGTGAGCGGTTATTGCAGTCCACCGGAAAAACGGTGCTGAATATGGTGACCCAGGGCGTCGGCGCGATTACCAACATCATCTTAGACCCGATTCTGATTTTCGGACTCTTTGGTATGCCGCAAATGGGCTGCGTGGGTGCAGCACTGGCAACGGCAATCGGTCAGTGGGTTGCGATGATTTTAGCGTTAGT
>CAKSJF010000004.1 GCA_934462945.1 uncultured Clostridia bacterium
TCTGTCGGTTCTGCAAATGCAGGAGCAGCGGCAAAGGCGCTGAGACTCAGCATGGCAGAAAGACCAATAGCCCATATCTTTTTTAAATTTGTTTTTTTCATCAATCATTTCCTCCTTAAATTTTTCGGTAAAACAGCATTTTGTTTTCAAGTGTTTTGGAAAATTATGTTGTATGCTGTCGAAACATGCTTCTATATATAATAACGCACGAAAACCGAAAATTTCCGGAATTTTCTTTGAAAAAAATTATTTTTGGTAACCTTGCGCAATTTTTATAATCTCATTTTGTGCAATATCACCTGTAAAACAGTAGACTAAATTATCGTCATAAAGGATGACGGAATTAACAAGGTTAGAAGATGTGGTGACACCTTTCATTTCGTTAATTGTAATTTCCTCCAATGTTCCGCTTTCAGTATCAAGCGATAAGCGAGAATCAATTGGATAGATGGAAAACTCAAAGGACTTATCTCCTTTTGAGAATGTGCGCGATATAAAAGGGTTATCATCTAAGCGGTCGGTCAGCACGAATCCCTCTGGCACATAATTTAAATAAACCTTTTTGTCGGAATAGACATAAGAATGTTCATCATTAAATGTAAAGGTGGTGTTTGGGTTTTCCGGGGTAAAGAAGAAATTCATCAGCCGGACACGCCATGCGCCAACACTGCATACACCGCCAACAGAAACGATCATGCATGCAATCAGGACGCAAAGCAGCCGCTTTGTGTGAGCAGAATGCTTCTTCTTCTGATTTTTCCGGCGCTCCTTTTGGAACAGCTCCTGCATTTTTTTCTCATGCTCCGGCGAAAAATGCACCTCTGCCGGGGAAATGTCCTCATGATCCTGCTCGGACATCTGCCGTGCCGCTTCGTCGATCATTTCGTTAAAAAGCTTTTCAAAAATTTCGTCCTGTGCCATGTCAAACCATCTCCCTTCTTTGCAGCTCTTTTGCGATATAGCATTTTGTTTTTTCGTTGATTTTGTAGATAAAAGACGCCTCTACACCGTAAAGCTCGGCAATCACGTCAGCCTTTAGCCGGTATGCGGAGAAGAGCAGAAATATGTCCTGTTCCACCTGACCAAGCTCTGAAACAATCTGCATGACGATCGAAATGCTTTCTTTCCGGAGGACTAAATTTAAGGGGTTTGAAAAAGATTCATCCATTGCCGGACAGTCCATCAGCTCATCCAGCGGAGTCTCCAGCTTTAATTTCCGGAGTGCACTGATCGTTCTGGAACGGCAGATCATGCACAGCAGATTTTTAATTTGCGTATGGCTTCGTTCTGTCAGTGCGTCAGGATGTGCAAGGATCCAGGAAAAAGCTTCGTGCACCATATCCTCGGAGAGAAAATTGTCATTAGATAACGAATATGCAACCTGATGCAGCAGTGTGCGGTATTTTATGTAAAGCTGTTCAAACACCGCAACCGGGTCTTTTTCTTGCTGTGCCATAATGTCCCCCTTATTTTGTCTTTCGTAAATGTTGTTTTTGTATATTATTTATTATACACGATTTTTCCTAATTTTTCAAGAAGTTGTTGGAATTTTGTTAAAGATTTTTTTAAAATAGATATAATGACTATAAATATTATACAAAATTAGAACAAGAAGAATAGATAAAAATAACAAAAAATTAAAAAAATAAGAATAATTTCGGAAAAAATGCGTTTTCGTGCGTTTTAATATATAGAAGTGTAAAAATAAAGTACAATAAAATCTCAAGGGGGTGATTCCGTTGTGGATTAGAACTTGAAAACAAAAAATTAGAGAAAAATAGGAGGAGAAACATATGAAAAATAAAATTTTATCAATTATTTTAGGGTGTTCCATTGTATTTGGAATGAATGTTACGATGAGTTCAGCAGCAATCAGTCGAGATTGACAAAATGCAACCGAGATGGATAGCCTTGTTAAAACAGGGACTCTTTCTTTGACGACGCCGGAAAATTGGTATAAGTTTACAACATCTGCGGCGAATGAAACATGTGCAATTTCGGTATATAATGAACCGTTTGAAACACATACATATAGGGTGATGGTATAGTTTGTAATCTTGAATTGGAATAATGATCAGGAAATGAGGAATTCTAAATGAAAAACAAATTTTTTGCGGCAGGTATCATGATCGCAGTAGCTTTCCAGAGCAGTGTTTATGCAAAGATCAGCTGTCAGGATTTTGCAGAATTGACGTTAAAGAAACACTCAATGGAAAAGACATTTGATGTATCGGAGCTTTCAAAAGATTCGGAAGGAGCGTATTTGCTGAGCGATGGCGGCAAGGAGGAAGCCGGTGTAGACGTTACAGAATTTCCGATTGATCCGGCAGAATATTTTAAGGAATATCATTTTTATATCACATCTGCAAAAGAATTGGAAGATTATGATGGAACGGGAATTACAAATTATTTTCAGGATGAAATACGCGGCACAGGCGTTTTCTACCGCCTGGAGGAGAACAGTACATTTTCTCATATCCGGGTACGGGATGAACTCTATTTCGGCGGTGCATTTAATGGGCTGAATTATACCGGCTTTATGGGAACAAAGGATTTTTTGGGGGATGGCGTTGAAAAAGCATTAGCAGTTGTAGATCAGAATGGCATGGACGCCATGACAGATGCCAGCCTTTGTAATTTTAGCATTGATATTCCTTATACAACCGGCACGAAAAATGTCAGCTGTCATACGCTTGTGTTTCAGAACGACCGGGGGGAATATGTAATCCCGTATTCTCTCAGTAATCAGGCAAAGGGAGAGTTGGAAGAATATCAGCTTTATCCGGTGCAGGATTTTCTGAAATCGGCAGCAGGTTTGTATAAAAATGCAAAGCCGCTTGCGGAGGAAGAATACCAAAAAGAGAATGGGGAAATAGATGTTATTTCCGGGAAACCAAAGGATGAATCAAATTTTACTCCGAAAAAAACAGAAGAAACAGAACCGGAACAAAAAAATCAGGAGTCCAAACAGCCACAAAAGCCGGAGCAAAAACCAGAACAAAAGCCGGAACAGGATCAGCCGCAGAAAACCGACAACGTAATTAAGGTGCTTTTTGAGGAGCAGGAAATTTCTTTTCCGGATCAGAAACCGATTTTGGAAAATAACCGAGTGCTTGTACCGATGAGAACGATTTTTGAACTTTTGGGAGCGGATGTGATTTGGGATGGCGAGACAAAAAGTGTTACGGCGCAGAAAGACAGTCTGGTTATCAGACTGACATTGGGGGAAAATAAAATGTGGGTTAATGATAAAGAAATCATCTTAGATACAGCGCCGCAGCTGATTGGAGAAAGAACGCTTGTTCCTCTCCGGGCAGTGGCAGAAAGTTTTCAGCGACCGGTTTCGTGGGAGGAGCAGACGCAAACGGTAAACATTCAATAAAACCGACAGGTATATCCGCGCAAAAAAACCGGATCGCGGATATGCCTGCTTTTTTACTTATGAAATTGCTTTTTTATAAATTTTTTATAACATTTTTAGAAAATGACCTTGACAATCGTTTAAAATCAAGGTAAAATAAATAATGTGCTTAATATTTCTTTAAACGATTAATGCGGGGATGTTGAATCTTCGATTAATATGTGAAATAAATTAAAGGGAAAAACCCTTCTACATAATAATTTTATATTCGGCATCCCCGGATTTGTGTTTACAGGTTTTGCAAAAAGCGAGACAAAAAAATACTTTGGGGGTGATTGAGATTAACACTACAACCATTATTTTGATTGCCACAACAGTCGTTTTTGCATTGCTGAATATTCTGTCCTTTTTCGGAGGAATATCCTATCGCAGAAAGATTTCCGAGGCGGAGTTGGGTTCTGCTGAGGAGAGGGCGAAGAAGATTATAGAAGACGCTGAAAAGAATGCCAAGGCAAGAAAGCGTGAGCTGATGCTGGAGGCAAAGGAAGAAAATCAGAAGATCCGCGCCGCAGCAGACGCGGAAATTAAAGATCGCAGGAGAGAAATTTCCAATCAGGAACGACGTGTCAATCAGAAAGAAGAAAATCTTGACAAGAAAACCGAGGCTCTGGAAAGAAAGGATCAGATTCTTTCGCAGAAAATTAAGGAGCTGGAGAAAAAAGACGCAAAAATTGATGAAATCAAACAGCAGCAAATCAAAAATCTGGAAGAAATTTCTGGGATGACCAGGGAAGAAGCAAAGGAAACCCTGTTCCGGGATATTGAAAGCCAGACACGGCATGAAGCCGCAATGATGATTAAAGAAATTGAGCAGCAAGCAAAGGAAGACGCAGAAAGACGGGCAAAGAATATTGTTGCAACCTCGATTCAGAAGGTGGCGGCAGATCATGTTGCCGAGACGACTGTTTCGGTGGTTACCTTGCCGTCGGATGAAATGAAAGGACGGATTATCGGCCGTGAGGGCAGAAATATCCGTTCCCTGGAAACTCTCACCGGTGTTGACCTGATTATCGACGACACACCGGAGGCAGTCATTCTTTCAAGCTTTGACCCGATCCGCCGCGAGGTGGCAAGGGTTGCACTAGAAAAACTGATTGTAGACGGAAGAATCCACCCGGCCCGTATCGAGGAAATGGTGGAAAAGGCGCGGCATGAGGTAGAAGTGACCATTAAGCAGGAGGGTGAGGCGGCAACGTTTGAAACAGGCGTGCACGGTCTGCATCCGGAGCTTATCAAGCTTTTAGGAAAACTTCGATTCCGCACAAGCTATGGGCAGAATGTACTGAAGCATTCGATTGAGGTGTCGCATTTGGCTGGTGTGATGGCAGGCGAATTAGGCGTGGATGTCACCATGGCAAAGCGTGCAGGACTTCTGCACGATATTGGAAAAGCGGTCGATCATGAGATTGAGGGATCGCATGTCACAATCGGTGCAGATATTGCTAAAAAATATCGCGAAAATAAGGAAATTGTGCATGCAATTATGGCGCACCACGGTGACGTGGACGCAGATACCGTGGTTGCACAGCTGGTACAGGCAGCAGACGCAATTTCAGCAGCGCGCCCCGGCGCAAGACGTGAAAATCTGGAAACCTATATCAAGCGTCTGCAAAAGCTTGAGGAAATTGCAAACGAATTTGACGGAGTTGAAAAGTCTTTTGCAATCCAGGCAGGACGTGAAATCCGGATTATGGTGAAGCCGGAAATGGTGGACGATGCCGGTATGATGATGATTGGCAAGGAAATTGTAAAGCGGATTGAATCCGAATTGGAATATCCGGGTCAGATTAAGGTTAGCTTAATTCGTGAAACCAGAGCAATTGATTACGCAAAATAAGACGAATCAGTCTATGGCTGTCTCGGAGCAGGGATCTGCTCCGGCACAGCCTTTTCTTAAATGTTGTGCGGTTTTGTGCCGCTTAGAACGGAGTAATTATGAAAATTCTGACAATCGGAGATGTTGTTGCACGCACCGGACGTGAAATCCTGGCAGAAAAGCTGCTGCCGTTCCGGGAACGCGTAGATCTTGTGATTGCAAATGCAGAAAATGCCGCCCATGGACGCGGCATCACAAAGGCTGTCTATGAGGAGCTTTCGCGCTTTGGTGTGGACGGCTTTACTTTGGGAAACCACACCTGGGGATGTCCGGATATTATGAATGTTTTGAAGTATCAGAAAAACATCATCCGTCCGGCAAATTTTGAGGGCGACTGCCCCGGATCGGGTTCTATGCTTTTAAAAGCGCCCTCCGGAAAACCGGTCGGTGTGATCAATCTGATCGGCAGAACCTATATGCGCCCGGCAGCGTCACCGTTTTTTACGGCAGACCGGCTGATTAGTGAGCTGTCGAAAAAAACAAATATCATTCTGGTGGATTTTCATGCTGAGGCAACCAGTGAAAAGGTGGCAATGGGACATTATCTCGATGGACGCGTCTCGGCGGTGTTCGGTACGCATACCCATGTGCAGACCGCGGATGAAACCGTTCTTCCGCGCGGAACAGGTTATATCACTGATCTCGGCATGACCGGACCGGGGCATTCGGTGCTTGGTGTAGAGAAAAAGCCGGTCATTCAGAATTTCCTGGATGGGATTCCGCAGCGGTTTGATGTTGCAAACGGAAAAGGACAGTTTTGCGGCTGTATTTTTGAAATTGATGAGGAAACCGGAAAAACTGTTTCAATGGAACGGATTTTTTTGAGAGATTAGGAGGGTTTGTATGTTTGATAAATTAGAAGCCCTGGAGGAACGCTATGCGCTCCTCTCGGAGAAAATCAGCGATCCGGAGGTGATTGCCGATCAGGAATCCTGGCGGAAGTATTGCAAGGAAAATGCAGATCTTACTCCGATTGTGGAGAAGTATCGGGAGTATAAAAGAGCAAAGCAGACCATTGCTGACGATAAGGAAATGCTTGAGGCAGGACAAGACCCGGAGATGGAGGAACTTGTGATGATGGAGCTTTCCGAGGCGGAGGAGGCTTTGGAGAAAACGGCGCAGGAGTTAAAAATCCTGCTGCTCCCGAAAGATCCGAATGATGATAAAAACGTTATCGTAGAAATCCGCGGCGGAACAGGCGGCGACGAGGCAGCGCTTTTTGCGGCAGATCTGATGCGGATGTATTCGATGTATGCGGAAAATCAGCGCTGGAAAATTGATATCCTAAATTCCAATCCGACCGATATCGGCGGCTATAAGGAGGTTTGCTTCTCAATTGAGGGGCATGGCGCGTATTCCAAATTCAAGTTTGAAAGCGGTGTGCATAGAGTGCAGCGCGTTCCGGCGACTGAATCGGGCGGCAGAATTCATACCTCGGCGGTTACTGTGGCAGTGCTGCCCGAGATGGAGGAAGTGGAAGTGGATATCAATCCGAATGATCTGCGCATTGACGTGTTCCGCGCCGGCGGTCCGGGCGGTCAGTGCGTCAATACCACCGACTCAGCAGTCCGGATTACGCATCTTCCGACCGGTATTGTCGTGTCCTGCCAGGATGAAAAATCCCAGTTTAAAAACAAGGATAAGGCAATGAAGATTCTGCGCTCCAGAATTTATGAGGTTATGGAGGAACAGCGGCATAAAGAAATTGCGGACGAACGGAAGTCTCAGGTTGGATCGGGTGACCGGAGCGAACGAATCCGCACCTATAATTTCCCACAGGGGCGAGTGACAGACCACCGTATCAACCTCACCCTCTATAAATTAGAGCAGATTTTAAACGGTGCATTGGATGAGCTGTTTGACGCATTAATCACGGCAGATCAGAGCGAAAAATTAGCGCATGCCGGAGAATAGGAATCATCTCCGCGGATAAAACAAACCCCGTAGGGGCGGATATTATCCGCCCGAAAGAAATGCTTATCCGTTCAAAAACCATGGGAGAACAGAAATGCATCATTGACATTTTGCCCATCTTATGCTACAATATCAATCATGAGTAAGCGAGACGATTGCGGGCATAGTGATATGCGTGAGGAAAGTCCGGGCTCCAGAGAGCAGGGATGCCGGCTAACGGCCGGTGGAGGCGACTCCAAGGAGAGTGCAGCAGAAAAGAAACGCCCTTTTAGGGTAAGTGTGAAAATGTGAGGTAAGAGCTCACAGGGGGAATGGAGACATCTCCCTCGTGTAAACCCCATCCGGAGCAACATCAACCCAGAACATAAGCCTGCTCGGCAGTTTCTGAACTGATGGCTTGAGCAAAGAAGCAATTCTTTGCCACAGATAGATAATCGTCTAATACAGAACCCGGCTTATTGCTTGCTCATTTTTTAGCATTAAAAACTGTTGTTTCAGTCTTTGAAACAGCAGTTTTTCTTTATTTAGTGCTTAAATTGCTGAAAAACTACCAGATCTTGTGGACATTTTTTAAGGGTGTCAGAATCACTAAAAGGAACTTGAAAACAAGCCAAAAGTTTGTGACAAATTTTTTAAAGAAATTGCTCAAAAAGCTTGCAATTGTCTTAAAAATTGGGTATAATAGTAGTGTTGTGACACTTGACAAACGAGGAAGCGGGAGGTTGCGGACTGATACGTCCGGTTTTTCCGTGGAGAATGTCCGATTCATGAAACCGGGCGACAGGTCACGCTGCAATTGATTTTCGCAAAAGCACACTGGGCGTATGCCCGTTTTTGTGCGTGCAGATTCCTGCGGATTTTTCCAAAGGAATGGCTTTCTTGTGCGGAAAATGCGGCGAAAACTGACTACCCGGAATGCAGAATATGCAATTCGGGTTTTATTTTGAGGGTGGATAGAAACACCCGGCGGTGTGTTTACACGAAACGAGCTGTCGTGCAGGAAACAACACAATGATGGAGGGTGTCCGATTTGCCGCATGGCGGGGCGAAAGCCCAATCAGGAGCAAAAAAGACGCTCTTTACGAAAAATCACGATGTAGGAGGGAAAAGTATGGCAGCAAATCAGAAAATCAGAATCAAGCTGAAAGCTTATGACCATGCAATCTTAGACCAATCCGCAGAGAAGATTGTTGAGATTGCAAAGAGAACCGGCGCAAAGGTATCAGGCCCGATTCCTCTGCCGACCGACAAAGAGGTTATCACCATCTTGAGAGCGGTTCATAAGTACAAGGATTCGCGTGAGCAGTTTGAAAGAAGAACTCACAAAAGATTGATTGACATTGTTGTTCCGGGTGCAAAAACCATGGAATCGTTAATCAAGCTGGACTTGCCGGCAGGCGTTGAAATCAACGTAATCCAGAAGTAAGTCCGAAAAAATGGCAGTAACCGCTTGCGGTTATGATGCAGGTCAATGTTCCCGTTTGCTTTTTGTGGGAACCAATAACTGTTAGAAAGGATGAACAAAATGAAAAAAGCAATTTTAGGCACAAAGCTTGGAATGACCCAAATCTTTGATGCAGACGGAAAAGTAATTCCGGTTACCGTTGTTGCAGCAGGACCTTGCGTGGTTGTGCAAAA
The DNA here is from genome assembly GCA_934462945.1 of uncultured Clostridia bacterium. GTDB lineage: Bacteria > Bacillota > Clostridia > UBA1381 > UBA1381 > RQCD01. The sequence continues at coordinate 8,850 of CAKSJF010000004.1, forward strand.
GAAAACAATGGAAAACGACGGCTATGAGGCTGTTCAGGTTGGTTTCGGCGATGTTCGCGAAAAGAGCATGAACAAACCGCAAAAGGGTCAGTTTGCAAAGGCTGACGTTGCGGCAAAGAAGTACTTGAGAGAATTCAGACTCGACGATTGCCAGGCGCTGAATGTCGGCGATGAAATCAAGGCAGACACATTTGAAGCCGGAGAAAAAATTGATGTAACCGGTATCAGCAAGGGTAAAGGCTTTGCCGGCCCGATGAAGAGATGGGGATTGCATAGAGGTCCTATGGCTCACGGTTCAGGCTATCACAGAGGCTCAGGTTCAATGGGCGCTTGCTCAAACCCGGGTCGTGTTATGAAGGGAAAGAAACTCCCTGGTCATATGGGCGTTGTCAGAGTAACCGTTCAGAACCTTGAGGTTGTTAAGGTAGACGCTGAGCAGAATTTAATTCTGATCAAGGGCGCAGTACCGGGCAACAAGGGCGGACTTGTTACATTAAGAGACAGCATTAAAGCGTGAGAGGAATAGGAAAGGAGGAATAAACTATGCCAACAGTAGCTGTATATAACATGGAAGGCGCAAAAGTCGGAACGATGGAAGTAAACGAGTCGGTTTTTGCAGCGGAAGTGAATAAGGCTGTGCTGCATCAGGTGGTTACCAATTACCTGGCAAACCAGAGACAGGGCACACAGAGCACAAAGACCCGTACAGAAGTACGCGGCGGTGGTATTAAGCCTTGGCGTCAGAAGGGTACAGGCCGTGCAAGACAGGGTAGTATCCGTGCTCCGCAATGGACAGGCGGTGGTGTTGCATTAGGTCCTAAGCCGCGCGATTACAGATATAGCATTAATAAGAAGATCAAAAAGATCGCTCTGAAATCTGCTCTTTCTGCAAAGTATGAGGCTTATGAGATTTTTGTAATCGAAGATTTAAAGATGGACGAAATCAAAACTTCTAAGATTGCAAAGATGTTAAAGGCTTTGGATATCAACACAAAGGCATTGATTGTAACTGCAGAATGTGATGAAAACATCTATAAATCTGCAAGAAATATTAAGGGTGTTACTCCGACATATGTAGGTACTTTAAACACCTATGAAATTTTGAAACACGACAAATTTGTTGTGTCGAAAGAGGCAATTGCCAAGATTGAGGAGGTGCTTTGCTAATGACATACGCACACGATATCATCAGAAAACCAATCATCTCCGAGCGCAGCATGGAGCCGGTATTCGATAAGAGCGGCAAGCAGATCAACAAATACACATTTGAAGTAGCAGTTGACGCAAACAAGATTGAAATCAAGAAGGCTGTTGAAGAAATCTTCGGCGTTCAGGTTGCAGATGTCAACACTATGCGCGTGATGGGTAAGATGAAGAGAATGGGCAGATACGAGGGCCGCAGAGCTTCCTGGAAGAAAGCAATCGTAACATTAAAGCCCGAAAGCAAGACGATTGAATTCTTTGAGATGTAATCGCCTGCACTTATGTGTCATCTGACACGATAAATTCAGATAAGGAGTGAAAATAATGGCTATCAGAAAATTTAAGCCGACTTCTCCTGCAAGAAGATTTATGACCGTTTCGGACTTTGCGGAAATCACAAAAAAGACTCCGGAGCGTTCCCTGTTAGAATCTTTAAATAAGCATGCAGGAAGAAACTCATACGGCAGAATCACTGTTCGTCACAGAGGCGGCGGTAACAGACAGAAGTATAGAGTAATTGATTTTAAGAGAAATAAGGATGGTATGAACGCAACTGTAATCGGTATTGAGTACGATCCGAACAGAAGCGCAAATATCGCTCTCTTACAGTACGAGGACGGAACAAAATCCTATATCATCGCACCGGTTGGTCTGACAGACGGAGACGTTGTTGTTTCCGGAACAGGCGCAGACATTAAGCCGGGTAACGCTTTGTTCATTAAGGACATTCCGGTTGGTACTCTGATTCATAACATTGAGCTTTATCCGGGCAAGGGCGGTCAGCTGGTTCGTTCCGCTGGTAACTCTGCTCAGTTGATGGCAAAAGAAGGCGACTATGCACAGGTTCGTCTGCCGTCCGGCGAAGTTCGTATGATTCGCATGGATTGTAAAGCAACCATCGGTATCGTTGGCAATCAGCAGCATGAGAACGTTTCCATCGGTAAAGCCGGAAGAAAACGTCACATGGGCTGGAGACCGACTGTCCGCGGTGTTGTTATGAACCCGAACGACCACCCGCACGGCGGTGGTGAAGGTAAATCTCCGATCGGTCGTCCTGCTCCTGTAACTCCGTGGGGTAAACCTGCACTGGGTTATAAGACCAGAAAGAAAAAGAACAAGACCGATAAGTTTATCGTTAAGAGAAGAAACTCGAAATAAGGATTTGATAGTTCCGAAAGGAGGAAATAAGAATGAGCAGATCACTGAAAAAAGGACCTTTCGTGGAAGAACGCTTGATGAGCAGAATCGACGCTATGAACGCTGCAAACGAGAAGAAGGTTATCAAAACCTGGTCAAGAGCTTCAACGATTTTCCCGGAAATGGTTGGTCACACAATTGCTGTTCATGACGGCAGAAAGCATGTTCCTGTATTTATCAGCGAGGACATGGTTGGACACAGACTGGGCGAGTTTGCTCCGACAAGAACCTATAGAGGTCATGCCGGCGCAAAGACATCCAGATAAGGTATAGTTTTTTGAGGATAGATGTTGAAAGGAGGAATCCATACATGGAAGCACGTGCAAGTTTGAGATATGCCCGTATTTCTCCCAGAAAGGTGAAAATTGTTCTTGATTTGATCAGAAATAAGCCGGTGGGCGTTGCTATGGGTATCTTAAAGAATACACCAAAAGCTGCAAGCGAATATTTGGAGAAGCTGTTAGCGTCTGCAATTGCAAACGCAGAAAATAATCATAATATGGATGTAAACAATTTATATGTTTCAGAGTGCTTTGCAACGCAAGGCCCGACTCTTAAGAGAGTTCAGCCGAGAGCGCAAGGAAGAGCATTCAGAATCCTGAAGAGAACCAGCCATATTACTTTAGTATTAAAGGAAAAAGAATAATCGAAAAAGGAGGTAATTCCTATGGGACAAAAAGTAAATCCGCACGGTCTTAGAGTCGGCGTTATTAAGGACTGGGATTCTAAGTGGATTGCAGGTAAAAAAGACTTCGGAGACCAGTTGGTTGAAGATTATAATATCAGAAAGTTTGTCAAGAAGGCTTGCTTTGACGCAGGAATCGCAAAGATCGTCATTGAGCGTAAGCAAAATAAGATTTTTGTTACCATCCATGCATCAAAGCCGGGTATCATCATCGGTAAAGCAGGCGCTGAAATCGACAAATTAAAGGTTCAGCTTGAGAAGATGACCAAAAAGGGCGTCAATATCAACATTATGGAAGTAAAGCAGCCGGATACCAATGCACAGCTCGTTGCAGAGAACATTGCCGCACAGCTCGAAAGAAGAATTTCTTTCCGCCGCGCTATGAAGCAGGTTATGGGCAGAGCAATGAGACTTGGCATCAAGGGTATTAAGACAAGCGTTTCCGGACGTGTCGGCGGCGCTGAAATTGCAAGAACAGAGCAATATCATGAGGGTACAATTCCTCTTCAGACTTTAAGAGCAGACATCGACTACGGTTTTGCAGAAGCTGCAACAACCTACGGTATCATCGGCGTTAAGGTTTGGATCTATAAGGGCGAGGTTCTGCGTGATTCTGCAAGAGCAGAGCGCACAGAGAAGCCGGAAAGACGCGAAAGACGCGACAGAAGACCGAAGGGAGGCAGATAATCATGTTGTTACCGAAGAGAGTGAAATACAGAAAGGTTATGCGCGGCAGAATGAAGGGAAAAGCAACGCGCGGCAACGTTGTTTCTAACGGTGAATACGGTCTTCAGGCATTAGAGCCGTCCTGGATCACCTCCAGACAGATTGAGGCTGCCCGTATCGCGATGACCAGATACACCAAAAGAGGCGGTCAGGTTTGGATCAAAATTTTCCCGGATAAGCCGATCACACAAAAGCCGGCTGAAACACGAATGGGTTCCGGTAAAGGAAGTCCTGAGTACTGGGTTGCAGTAGTTAAGCCGGGCAGAGTTATGTTTGAAATCGGCGGTGTGAGTGAGGAGGTTGCTCGTGAGGCGCTTCGTCTTGCTATGCACAAGCTGCCGGTTAAGTGCAAGTTTGTAAAACGTGAAGCAGAGGATGGTGAATAAGAATGAAAGTACAAGAGCTTAGAGAATTATCTTCGGCTGAATTGACCGAAAAGCTGGCTCAATGCAAGCAGGAGCTTTTCAACTTGAGATTTCAAAACGCTATCAATCAGCTGGAGAATCCCAGAAGAATCGGTGACGTAAAGAAAACAATCGCTCGGATTAAGACCATCATTCATGAAAGAGAATTAGAAGGTTCCGCAATGTAATTGCAGCCGCTAACGCTCAATAAAATAGGTTAAATTTGATTGAAACGTCAGGAATAATACAATTTTGATTGTATGAAAGGAGGAACCGAAATGGCAGAGAGAAACAGCCGTAAGGTTAAGATTGGCAAGGTTGTCAGCAATAAAATGGATAAGACCATTGTAGTTGCCATTGAATACAGAGTGAAGCATCCGCTTTATGGGAAAATCGAAAAGAGAACCTACAAATTAAAGGCGCATGATCAGGATAATATCTGTGCAATTGGCGATAGAGTAAAGGTTATGGAAACCAGACCGATTTCTAAGGATAAGAGATGGAGACTGGTTGAGATTGTAGAAAAGGCTCAGTAATCGACTGTGCCGGGAAGGAGGAGTAATCATGATCCAGCAACAAACACTTTTGAGAGTCGCTGATAATACTGGTGCAAAGGAAGTAATGTGCATCCGTGTCATGGGCGGATCCAAAAAGAGATATGCAGCAGTCGGCGATGAAATCATCTGTTCTGTTAAAAAGGCAACACCGGGCGGCGTTGTTAAAAAGGGTGACGTTGTGAAGGCTGTTGTTGTCAGAACTGTAAAAGAAACCAGACGTAAGGACGGTTCCTATATTCGATTTGATGAAAATGCAGCTGTTATCGTTAAAGATGACAAGAATCCGAGAGGTACCCGTATTTTTGGCCCTGTTGCAAGAGAGCTCAGAGATAAAGAGTACATGAAGATTTTGTCGTTGGCTCCCGAAGTTCTGTAAGGAGGTGCAAACAATGAAAAAGTTACATGTAAAGCGCGGAGACTTAGTAGAAGTAATCTCCGGAAAAGATAAAGGCAAGCAGGGTAAAATCGTCACAGCATTCCCGGAAACGGGGAGAGTTATCGTGGAAGGCGTTGCCATGGTGAAGAAACACCAGAAAGCAAAGATGCAGGGTCAGGAAAGCGGCATTCTGCATATGGAAGCGCCGATCGATGCATCCAACGTGATGAGAGTTTGCTCAAAGTGCGGTAAGGCAGCAAGAACCGGTGTTAAAATTTTAGAGGACGGTTCTAAGGCTCGTTACTGCAAGAAATGCCAGGAAATATTTAACGACTAATTTGTGAGAGGAGGTAAATTCATACAATGTCCAGATTGCAAGAAAAATATAAAGCAGAAGTAGCTCCTGCTTTGATGACAAAGTTTGGCTACAAAAGCACAATGCAAATCCCGAAGCTTGAGAAAATCGTAATCAATATCGGAATGAGCGACGCAAGAGAAAATCCGAAGGTAATCGACGCGGCTATGAATGATCTTGCACAGATCACAGGTCAAAGACCGGTTATCACAAAGGCAAGAAAGTCCGTTGCAAACTTCAAGCTCAGAGAAGGAATGAACATTGGCTGTAAGGTTACATTGAGAGCCGATAAGATGTATGAGTTCTTAGATCGTTTATTCAACGTAGCACTTCCGCGTGTAAGAGACTTCAGAGGAATCAATCCGAACTCCTTTGACGGCAGAGGAAACTATGCCTTAGGTATTAAGGAGCAGTTAATCTTCCCGGAAATTGAATACGATAAAATTGATAAAATCAGAGGTATGGATATCATTATCGTAACAACTGCAAAGAGTGACGAAGAGGCTCGCGAGATGTTAAGCCTGATGGGCGCTCCGTTTGTTCGCGGTTAAGAAGGAGGAATAACATGGCTAAGAAATCTATGGTTGTTAAGCAGCAGAGAAAGCCGAAGCATTCTACACAAGGCTATACCAGATGTAAGATCTGCGGAAGACCGCATGCTTATTTAAGAAAATTTGGTATCTGCCGTATCTGCTTCAGAGAGCTTGCTTACAAGGGTCAGATTCCCGGCGTGCGCAAGGCGAGCTGGTAAAATTCATACAAACAATTTATTCAGACGAATTCCTACAGAATTTGGAAGGAGGTAAACTTAATGCAAATTACAGATCCGATTGCAGATATGTTAACTCGTATCAGAAATGCGAATTCTGCAAGACATGAGACAGTGGATATCCCGGCTTCAAACATGAAGAAGGCAATTGCTGAAATCTTAAATGAAGAGGGTTATATTAAGAGCTATCAGATTATCGAGGATGGAAAACAGGGCGTGATCCGAATTGCTTTAAAGTACGGACCGGCGAAAGAGCGGGTTATCAGCGGTTTAAAGAGAGTATCAAAGCCGGGCTTGAGATTCTATGCAGCAGCAGACGAGCTGCCGAGAGTTTTAAAGGGCTTAGGAATCGCAATCATTTCCACATCAAAGGGTGTTATGACCGATAAGGCTGCCAGAAAAGAAAATATCGGCGGCGAGGTTCTGGCATTTATCTGGTAATTAGGGAAGAATCCCGAATCAACTGAAAACCTGTTAGAAAAACAGAGAAAATCTAAGTTAAGGAGGAACGATCAATGTCAAGAATCGGTAGACTGCCAATCACAATTCCGGCAGGAGTTGACGTAAAGATTGGTGCAGAAAACGAAATCACGGTAAAAGGCTCAAACGGTACATTAACCAGAAAGCTTCACCCGGACATGATTATTAAAGTAGCAGACGGCGTATTAACAGTAGAGCGTCCGTCCGAGGATAAATTACACAAGTCCCTGCATGGCTTAACCCGTACCCTGATCAACAATATGATCATCGGTACCACCACCGGCTTTACAAAGGAGCTGGAAATCAACGGTGTTGGTTACAGAGCGCAAATGCAAGGCAAGACTTTGGTCTTGAGCTTAGGCTACTCTCACCCGGTAGAATACACACCGGCAGAGGGCATCACACTGGAAGTACCTGCTCCCAACAAGATTATCGTAAAGGGCGCGAACAAGGAAGTTGTTGGCGAAACCGCTGCAAAAATCAGAGAGTACAGAATGCCGGAGCCGTATAAGGGCAAGGGAATTAAGTACGTTGATGAGGTAATCAGACGCAAAGAGGGTAAAGCAGGCGGTAAGAAGAAATAAGAAAGGAGTGTTCTTAAATGATTAAAAAGATTAGCAGTAACGTTGCAAGAGTCAGACGTCATGAAAGAGTTAGAAAGAACATCTCCGGAACCGCGGAGAGACCACGTCTGAACGTATACAGAAGTTCAAAGCACATCTACGCTCAAATTATTGACGACGTAAAGGGTGTCACCTTAGTCAGCGCTTCTACTTTGGAAAAAGGCTTTGAGGGCGAGCATGGCGGAAATTGCGATGCTGCCAAGGCAGTCGGTGAAATGGTTGCGAAAAAGGCTTTGGAAAAGGGTATTAAAGCAGTTGTATTTGACAGAGGCGGATACATTTATCACGGAAGAGTTGCTGCTCTTGCAGAAGGTGCAAGAGAGGGCGGCCTGGAATTCTAATAAAAGGAGGTAGATATTGTGGCTGAGAGAATAGACGCATCAACACTTGATATTCAAGAAAAGTTGGTTGAAATTAACCGTGTTGCGAAGGTTGTAAAGGGTGGTAGAACATTCCGTTTCAGCGCGCTGATGGTTGTCGGCGACGGCAATGGACATGTTGGCTGCGGAACAGGAAAGGCAGCTGAAATCCCGGATGCAATCCGCAAAGGCATTGAGGATGCAAAGAAGAACATGATTACAGTTCCCCTGGTTGGTACAACCATTCCTCATGAAGTAATCGGCGAGTTCGGTGCAGGCAGAGTATTAATTAAGCCTGCAAAAGAAGGTACCGGCGTGATCGCAGGCGGTGCAGCAAGAGCTGTGCTGGAGCTTGCAGGTGTCAAGGACATCAGAACAAAGTGCCTGCGTTCCAATAACAAGAAGAACGTAGTAAAAGCTACAATTGCAGGTTTGGCTGATTTAAAGCAAGCTGATGAAGTTGCTCAATTAAGAGGTAAAACCGTTGACCAAATCAGAGGTTAAGGAGGTAATACCACGATGGCTAAATTAAATGTAAAGTTAGTAAAAAGCACAATCGGCTGCAAGAAAGATCAGATTGCAACCGTAAAGGCTCTGGGCTTAAAGAAGATCAGAGACACAAAGGAACACAATGATACTCCGCAAATCAGAGGTATGATCAATAAGGTATCTCATTTGGTGGAAGTGGAAGAAAACTAAATATCAGAAAAAGGAGGTGCAGCAAATGAGATTAGACGAACTACAACCTGCTGAAGGCTCAAAGTTCTCTGCAAAGAGAGTGGGCAGAGGTATTGGTTCCGGTAATGGCAAGACTGCCGGCAAGGGACACAAGGGTCAGAATGCACGTTCGGGCGGCGGTGTAAGACCGGGCTTCGAGGGTGGTCAGATGCCTTTGTACAGACGTTTGCCGAAGCGAGGCTTCAACAATATATTTGCAAAGCAGTATGTTACAATTAACGTAGCAGATCTGGAAAGATTTGAGGACGGCACTGTTGTAACAGCGGAGCTTTTGAAAGAAAGCGGCGTTGTCAGCAAGGTGCTGGATGGAATCAAGATTCTGGGACGCGGCGAGCTGACCAAGAAACTTGAGGTGAAGGTTGCCAAATTTAGCGCGTCTGCCGCAGAAAAGATTGAAAAGGCAGGCGGAAAGGCAGAGGTGATTTAAGATGTTTCAAACCATAAGAAACGCATTTAAAATCCCTGACTTAAGAAAAAGAATTTGGTTTACACTTTTCATGCTGATTATATTCCGGTTCGGAGCACATGTACCTGTTCCGTACCTGGATTCCAGCTTTATGAAGCAGTTTTTGAGCGGAGGCGGAATGGATCTGTTCTCCCTGTTTGATGTGTTCACCGGCGGTGCGTTCTCGAATGCAACCGTAATGGCGCTCGGTGTTTCCCCTTACATCAACTCATCCATCATTATCCAGCTTTTGACCGTTGCAATTCCGTCCTTAGAACGGCTTGCAAAGGAAGGCATGGAGGGCAGAAAGAAAATCAACCGCATTACCAGATATTTTGGTATTGTGCTTGCATTCATCCAGGCAGCAGGTCTGTATGTTACTCTGCATAACATGGGTGTTGAAAGCGGTGCAACCGTATTTTCCAACACATCCGCACTGGGCTTCTTTGTTATTACCTTGACCTTTACGGCAGGTACGGCGTTTATCGTATGGTTGGGCGAGGTAATTACGGAAAAAGGTTTGGGAAACGGTGTTTCCTTAATCATCTTTGCCGGTATCGTTTCCAGAATCCCGGCAGCAATCAAGGGTGTCTATGAGACATACCTGAGCGCAAACGTTTCTCTCAAGAGTGTCAGCATGGCTGCATTGGTTGTAATCTTTGTGGTTGCAGCGATCATCTTTGTTGTTCTGTTCGATTCAGCTGAGAGAAAGATTCCGGTTCAGTACGCAAAGCGTGTTGTCGGAAGAAAAATGTACGGCGGTCAGAGTACCAATATCCCGATCAAAGTTGTTATGGGCGGCGTTATGCCGATCATCTTCGCATCGAGTATTATGGCATTCCCGCAGACAATTGTTAGAATTACCACCGGAGGAAAACTGCCTGAAACAGGCTTCTGGCATACAGTTTTATCCTGCCTGTCAGCAGGCTATGGCAGCGGCTGGACAGATATTGTATATTCTGTTCTCTACTTCCTCCTGATCATCTTCTTCACATACTTCTATTCGTCCATTCAGTTCAACCCGATTGAGCTTGCGAATAACATGAAGAAGAGCGGCGGATATATTCCGGGCTACAGACCCGGTAAGCCGACCAGCGACTTTATTATGAAGGTTTCTTCCAGACTGAATCTTGCCGGAGCATTGTTCCTCGGCATTATCGCGGTTCTGCCGGTCATCGCAGGTGCGATTTTCGGAATCCAGAGCCTGCAAATCGGCGGTACCTCACTCCTGATTATGGAGGGTGTGGCATTAGAAACTGTTCGTCAGATTGAGTCGCAGATGGTAATGCGTCATTATAAAGGATTCTTGGAATAGGATAGAAAGGCGGCGTTCACAATGAGATTGATTTTATTGGGACCTCCGGGTGCGGGGAAAGGAACACAAGCTGAAATCCTTTCCGAAAGACTGGGAATCAACACCATTTCAACCGGTGTGATGCTCAGAACAGCAATTCGAGAGGGTACAGAACTGGGCAAGAAAGCGCAGGGTTATATTAATGCCGGCGAGCTTGTTCCGGATGAACTTGTGGTAGGCATTGTTAAGGAGCGTTTGAGTCAGGACGACTGCAAAAAGGGATTCATCTTAGACGGATTCCCCAGAACGACGGCTCAGGCAGAGGCATTAACGGCATCCGGCGTTGAAATCGATAAGGTTTTATCGCTGGAGGTTTCGGATGAGACAATCGTAGAGCGTCTTTCCGGAAGACGGGAATGTAAATCCTGCGGTACTCCGTATCATGTGGTATATAAACCCTCCTCTGCCGGAGATAAGTGCTCTGCCTGTGGCGGAGAGCTGATCCAGCGGGCGGATGATAATGAAGCGACCGTTAAAAATCGGATTCATGTTTATCATGAACAAACAGAGCCGATTAAGGAATACTACAAAAAGCAAGGCAAATTAGTGATTGCATACGGCAAGGAAGAATTGGCAGACACCACAAAAGAGGTTGCCAAGGCATTGGGATTAGATGCGTAAGCCGAGGAGGCTTAGGGAGTCATACATGATAACGATAAAGTCAAAATCTGAAGTTGAAAAGATGAGAGTTGCAGGAAAGATCACCGGCGATACGCTTAAGATGATTGAAAAGCATATCAAGCCGGGAGTCACCACCCTGCAATTAGACAAAATCGCAAGAGATTATATTGTTTCCCGGGGCGCAACCCCTTCCTTTCTGCACTATGAGGGTTATCCTGCAAGCATCTGCGCGTCAAGAAATGACGAGGTGGTGCATGGAATCCCGAAAAAAAATGTAGTACTTTCTCAAGGCGATATCATCAGCATTGACGTGGGAGCATATAAAAACGGCTACCACGGCGATGCTGCGAGAACCTTTGCAGTCGGCGAAATTTCAAGCGAAGCTCAGCGGCTGATCGATACAACCAGGGAGAGCTTCTTTGAAGGAATTAAATATGCAGTGCACGGCGCAAAGCTGGGTGATATCTCAGCTGCGATTCAGGAGTATGTTGAAGCACGCGGTTATTCCGTTGTCCGCGATCTGGTCGGACACGGAATCGGAAAGAATATGCATGAAGATCCGTCCGTTCCGAATTTCGGGCGGCGCGGTCACGGTGTCCGGCTGAGTGCCGGAATGACGCTGGCAATTGAGCCGATGGTCAATGCCGGAACGCATGAGGTCTTTGTGCTGGACGATGACTGGACAGTTGTGACAGCAGACGGATCCCTATCCGCTCACTATGAGAATACCATCCTGATCAAAAAGGACGGTCCTTGTGAAATTCTGACCCTTTCTGAATAAGAGGTGGAAAGATGGAAATACAAGGAGGCAGTATTGTGTATTCCAAAGCCGGGCATGACCGGGGCGGTATGTTTCTGGTTCTTCGCACCGACGGAGAATACGCGTTCTTAGCGGATGGAAAAGTGAGAAAGCTGGATAAACCGAAAAAGAAAAAACAAAAGCACTTGCAAAAAACAAACCTGTGCATAGCCTTGGATGAAAGCGTCCAAACGGATGCAGGAATCCGGAAAGCGCTGGCACAGCTGCGGGAATTTAAGTAATTCAAAGGAGGTTATTTCTTTGGCAAAAGACGATGTTATGGAGCTGGAGGGCACGGTGGTTGAAACCCTGCCGAATGCAATGTTTAAAGTGGAGCTGGAAAATGGACACCAGATTCTGGCGCACATTTCAGGAAAATTGAGAATGAACTTCATTAAGATTCTTCCGGGTGATAAAGTGACAATTGAAATGTCACCCTATGATCTAACACGGGGCAGAATCACTTGGAGATCAAAATAAGGAGGTAATGATAATGAAAGTACGTCCATCAGTAAAGCCGATTTGCGAAAAATGCAAAATCATTAAAAGAAAAGGCAAGGTTATGGTAATCTGCGAAAACCCGAAGCATAAGCAGAAGCAGGGCTAAGGCAGAGAACAAATTGGTCTACTAATTTTCAATCGGAAGCGGCTGTCGGATTGATTCCGAACCGGTTAGAAATTATGATAGAATGATTACGGATGAGAAATCATCTTTTGAAAAGAACAGAAAATGTCGGAAACTGTGAAAACATGGAGGTGTAATAATGGCAAGAATAGCAGGCGTAGATTTACCCAGAGAAAAGAGAGTTGAGATTGGTCTTACCTACATTTACGGAATCGGTCTTAGAAGCTCTCAGAAGATCCTGGCTCAAAACGGCATCAATCCCGACACAAGAGTGAAGGACCTGACAGAGGAAGAGGTAAATAAGTTAAGAGAAACAATTGATGCAGAATATACTGTAGAAGGCGATTTAAGACGTCAGGTTGCATTAGACATTAAGAGACTGATGGAAATCGGCTGTTACAGAGGCGTTAGACACAGAAAGGGTCTCCCGGTTCGCGGTCAGAATACCAAGAATAATGCAAGAACCAGAAAAGGCCCTGCAAAAACAATGGCTAACAAAAAGAAATAAAGGAGGGACTAAGCTAAATGGCTAAGGTAGCGAAGAAAAACACACGCACCAAGCGTCGTGTCAGAAAGAATATTGAAAAGGGAGCTGCACATATCCGTTCCACTTTCAACAACACAATCGTAACAATCACAGACACAGCAGGAAATGCTTTGTCATGGGCAAGCGCCGGCGGTTTAGGCTTCAGAGGCTCCAAGAAAAGCACTCCGTTTGCAGCGCAGACTGCAGCAGAGACAGCAGCAAAAGCAGCAATGGAGCATGGCTTAAAAACTGTTGACGTATATGTGAAGGGTCCGGGCGCAGGACGTGAAGCTGCAATCAGAGCATTGCAGGCAGCAGGTCTTGAGGTAACATCCATCCGCGACGTTACTCCGATTCCGCACAACGGATGCAGACCGCCGAAGAGAAGACGTGTCTGATACATTTTGGTTAAAGGAGGTAAAAAAGCATGGCAAGAAATATGCAACCTGTTTTAAAGAGATGTAAGACTTTAGGGATTACACCTTCTGTGATGGGTATTAATAAGAGTTCTAAAAGAAACCCGAAGCAAACCAGAAAGAAACAGTCTGAATACGGTTTACAGCTGAACGAGAAACAAAAGGTGAAGTTCATCTACGGCGTTCTGGAAAACCAGTTCAGAAAGTACTATGTGATGGCAACAAAGAGAGCCGGTATCACTGGTGAAATGCTCCTGCAAATTCTGGAAACAAGATTAGATAATGTTGTATTCCGCATGGGCTTAGCAAATACAAGACGTGAAGCAAGACAGCTTGTAAACCATGGTCATTTCCTGGTAAACGGGAAAAAGGTTGATATTCCATCTTATTTGGTAAAAGCCGGAGATGTGATTTCTTTAAAGGAAAAGAGCAAGAACTCTGCAAGAATCAAGGAAATTGTCGAGACAAACGCATCAAGACTGGTTCCGAAGTGGTTGGATATGGACAAAAACACGCTTGCAGGCAAGGTAGTAGCTCTGCCTTTAAGAGATGATATTGACTATGAAGTGGAAGAACATCTAATCGTCGAGTTGTACTCCAAGTAATAGATGTCAACACCCTCGGTAAGTGGAAAAATTACATGAATATGTGAAGGAGGGTTTCGATAATGATAGAAATGGAAAAGCCTAATATAGAATGCACTCAATTAACCGGTGATTACGGACGCTTTGTGGTAACGCCCTTAGAGCGCGGTTATGGTACGACAATCGGCAATTCGTTGCGCAGAATTTTGCTCTCGTCTTTGCCGGGCGCCGCTGCTGCTTCCATCAAAATTGAAGGCGTACAACATGAGTTTTCGACGATTCCGGGCGTTCAGGAGGATGTGACCGAGCTGATCTTGAATATCAAGAAGCTTGCGGTCAAGCTTTACTGCGACGGCCCAAAGACGGTGTATATTGAGAAAAACGGCGCCGGCGAAATCACTGCCGGAGATATTACGGCAGACGCAGATGTGGAGATCTTTAATCCGGAGCTCCATATCGCAACCTTAAATGAGGACGCAAGACTCTATGTGGAAATTGTTCTCACCAAAGGTCGCGGATATGTTTCTGCGGAGCGTAATAAGCTTGCAATGCAGCCGCCGGTCGGTGTGATTCCGATCGACTCAATTTACACGCCTGTGAAGAAAGTGAACTATACTGTGGAAAATACTCGCGTAGGCTCGCACATCGACAGGGAAACTCTTACAGTCGATGTCTGGACGAATGGAACGATTCATCCGGATGAGGCTGTCAGCCTTGCGGCAAAGGTTATGAACGATCTTTTAAGACTGTTTGTAGATCTTTCCGAGGAGGCAAAGAATACAGAGGTTATTGTTGAGAAAGAAGAAAGCAAGAAGGAAAAGGTTCTGGAAATGACCATCGAAGAGTTGGATCTTTCCGTTCGTTCCTATAATTGCTTGAAGCGTGCCGGAATCAACACAGTAGAAGATCTTTCTAACAAGTCCGAAGAGGATATGATGAAGGTTCGGAATTTAGGCAGAAAGTCGCTTGAAGAAGTGATCAATAAGTTACACGGTTTAGGTCTTGCTCTGAAAAGAGAAGAAGACTAATTTCCCTTGATTGAAAGGAGGTCATGTCATGAACAGAAAGTTAAATCTCCCCACAGACCAAAGAATGGCACTTTTGAGAAACTTAGTGACCAGCTTTTTGGAAACTGGCAGAGTAGAAACAACATTAACAAGAGCAAAGGAAGCAAGCAGACTGGCAGAGAAGATGATTACTCTGGGTAAAACAAATACCCTGCATTCCCGTCGTCAGGCGCTTGAATTCATCACCAAAGAGGACGTTGTAACAAAGCTGTTCTCGGAAATTGCTCCGAAATATGCAGATAGAAACGGTGGTTATACAAGAATCATCCAAGCAGGTCCGCGCCGCGGTGACGCTGCTCCGATGGCAATTCTTGAACTGGTGTAAAATATGATGCAAAAAAAGCAGTCCGTAAGGACTGTTTTTTTGCATTTTCCGGTTTCGCAATTTTGTTATAGACAATTGGGTGTCAGCATGATAAAATAGGTTCAGAAACGATTAACAAGGAGGAGTTTTCGTGTTTTATACCAATCAGGAGATACTTTCAAAGTATTCAACGGAATATAGAATCTGGCAGGGCATTCCAAGTATTGAGGTGACAAAAAAGGGAAGAATTTTTCTGACCTTTTATTCCGGCGGAACAGACGAAGAAATCGGAAATTATGCTGTGCTGCTAAAATCAGATTCCGGCTGTGATTTTTCTGAACCGATTGCAGTTGCAATAGAGGAGGGGCATCGGTGTTATGATCCCTGTCTGTGGATTGATCCGCTTGACCGGCTGTGGTTTACCTGGGCATGTGCGCCGGATCATGCGGTTTACGGAGTTGTGTGTGAAAATCCGGACGCGGATATTTTGGAATGGGGCAGTGTGCAGAAAATCGGAAATGATGTGATGATGAATAAACCAATTGTAAAAAGCAACCGTGAATGGCTTTTCCCGATTGCCGTCTGGGAACGCCGCTATGCAGTCGGCACTGAACCCTCTGATGATCCGGATAGAAAGGCATTTGTCTATTCCAGCTATGACGGCGGAAAAAGCTTTCGTAAGATGGGCGGAGTGGCTGCATACCGGCGCGTCTATGATGAGCATATGGTGCTGGAGCGAAAGGACGGAACGCTGGCAATGTACATCCGCACGGAGTACGGAATTGCCGTTTCCTATTCCTATGACGGCGGCACAACCTGGACAGAGGCGGAGGACAGCGGTTTAGGCGGTCCTTGCTCCCGGTTTCATATCCGCCGGTTAAAATCCGGACGTATCCTGTTGATCAATCACGTCGATTTTTGTGGAAGAAATAACCTGACCGCACTGCTGTCGGAGGATGAGGGAGAAACCTGGAAATACCGTCTCCTGCTGGATGGCAGAAACGACGTTTCCTATCCGGATGCGAAAGAAGCGGAGGACGGCTATATTTATATCACCTATGACCGTGACCGCGGCAGCTCTAAGAAGAATCTGAATGAGGTTTACACATGCGCAAGAGAAATCCTGATGGCAAAAATTAAGGAAGATGATATTATCGCCGGCAAGCTGACAGATCCGGGGAGTAGGCTCAAAATGACTGCGTCAAAATTAGGAGAATACCGTGGAGAGGATCAAAACCCGTATCATGAATGGAGTCAGTATAGCGAATTAGAAATTGCAGAATTGCTAAAGGATCAAAGCGTTGAGAAAATTGTAAAAACACTTTTTGAAAATTATCGGATTAACTGCATGAGCATGCACTGGGTGGACGGACACAAGATGGATGAACTGATTGAACAGCTGGAAGACGGAGACAAAAAGGAAATCATCTATCAGCTGGCAAAGCTGATCCGCGGCGTTCAAATCACACAAAATGATAACATCCCGGTAATTGCGCGGGTGAAAGAGTTGATTGAAAACAATATCGGTCAGAACCTCACCCTGGATGAAATTGCAGAAAGTATGAATATGAGTAAATTCTATCTGTGTCATCTGTTTAAAAGTAAAACCAATATGACCCTGACCAGCTGGAAGAATTATTTGAAATTAGAAAAAGCAAAGGAATTCCTGGCAGACAGTCCGAAAAAGATTACCGAAATTGCCGCAGAATGTGGTTTTGAGAATGTAAGTTATTTTACCGAACTGTTTAAAAAAACAGAAAAGCTTGCACCGGAAGCTTATCGGGAGCAGATCAGACTGCTCCAGTAAAAAACGAAGAAGAGGGGTGTCAAAAAGAGTGCAGAACGATCTGTGCCTTTTTTGACATCCCCTTTTATTATTCCTCAAATTTATATCCTGCTTTGATCAGTGTTTTAATATGCACCGCTCTTTCGCCCAGTTTGGAGCGAAGTTTTTTGATGTGGGTGTCCACTGTCCGCAGATCACCGAAATAGTCGTAACCCCAAACCTTGGATAAAAGCAGGTCGCGGGAAAGAACCTTTCCGCGGTTTTTCATAAAGTAAAGCAGCAGCTCAAACTCTTTGGGCGTCAGCTCCACGGGGGTTTCGTCCACGGTGACGGTGTGAGAGTATTCGTTAATTTCAATGCCGCATGCAGAAATGACCCCCTCCTCCGAGCAGACATCCCCGGAGGTTCTCCGGAGAAGTGCGTTCGCCTTTGCTAAAAGCACTTTTGGACTAAACGGTTTTGTCATGTAGTCGTCTGCGCCCAGTTCATAGCCGATCAGCTTGTCCTCCTCATCGCTCCGGGCGGTGATCATAATAATCGGGATCTGATTCTTTTTCCGCACGCTCCGGCAAACGGAATATCCGTCCAGCTCCGGCAGCATCACATCTAATAAAAGCAGGTCGTAGTCCTCGTCCTCTAAAAGCTCCAGCGCTTTCATACCGTCTGCGGCTTCTG
Organism: uncultured Clostridia bacterium; assembly: GCA_934462945.1. Lineage (GTDB taxonomy): Bacteria > Bacillota > Clostridia > UBA1381 > UBA1381 > RQCD01. The sequence goes on from CAKSJF010000004.1 coordinate 26,524, forward strand.
CGGTTTCGTAGCCTGCATCATCAAAATAATCCTTAATGACCTCGCGCATTAAGTCCTCATCCTCGACAATCAGTACTCTTTTTTTCATCAAAATCCCTCCGTTCATTTTTATCATAGCATAAAGATGTGTTTTTTTGATGAAGATTTTATGAAAAATAATTCCGGTCTAAATTTCTGTATTGTGTTGCCTCGGCAATGTGCTTTGATAAAATATTTTCCGAGCTGTCCAGATCGGCAATCGTCCTTGCAACCTTTAAAATCCGGGAATAGGCACGCGCGCTCAAACCCAGCTTGTCAAAGGCAATATTCAAAATTTTGCTCTCTGCTTCTCCCAACCGGCAAAATTCAGAAAGCAGTCCGGCGGTCAACTGTGCGTTGGAGTAAATACCAAGACCGTGGTAGCGTTTCAGCTGAATTTCTCTTGCCCGATCTACACGCTCCTTAATTTCTGCACTGGATTCCGGCTTTTGGGGGGAATCCAGATCACGATAGGCAACCTCGGACACGTTTACCTGAATATCAATCCGGTCTAACAGAGGTCCGGAAATTTTGTTCCGGTATCGGTTTAATTCGTTTGGCGTGCAGGTGCAGGCTTTTTGCGTACTGCCGTAATAGCCGCATTTGCAGGGATTCATAGAGGCAATCAGCATCAGATTGCAGGGGTATGTCAGCGTTGCATTCACGCGCGAAATGGTTACTTTTCCGTCCTCTAACGGCTGCCGCATGACCTCCAGCACCGAACGCTGAAATTCCGGAAATTCGTCTAAAAATAACACACCGTTGTGCGCAAGCGAAAGCTCGCCGGGGCGCGGCACGCTGCCGCCGCCGGAGAGGGCAGACGCAGAAATGGTGTGGTGCGGATGCCGGAATGGACGTTTGGTCACTAAAGGTGTGTTTTTCGGCAGCTGACCGGCAATGGAATGAATTTTTGTTACCTCCAACGCCTCCTCAAAGGTCAGATCGGGTAAAATTGTACTGATTCTCTGTGCCAGCATGGTTTTTCCTGTTCCGGGCGGACCGATCAGCAGGACATTGTGATTGCCTGCCGCGGCAATCTCTAAAGCACGCTTGGCATTTTCCTGCCCTTTTACGTCCGAAAAATCCAATAGCGGTTCGTTGGTATGCTCTGCCACGTGTGAAAGATCGGCATAATGCCGGGCAATCGGTGCATCTCCCAGAAGATGTGCCTGCAAGGCAGAAAGGCTTTCCACCGGATAGATTTCCGCATCCTCCACCACTGCCGCCTCGTCTGCGTTTTCACAGGGAACAAAGAATTTCCGGATACCCTCTTTGTATGCAGAAATCACCATCGGTAGGATTCCGTCCGAACGGCGGATGGTTCCGTCTAAGGAAAGTTCTCCTAAAAAGACGCAGGTTTCCGGCTCTGGAATCCGCATTTGCTCAGTTGCCGAGAGAATGGCAGCGGCAAGTGCGAGATCGTAGTGCGAGCCTTCCTTGCGCTGTGCAGCCGGAGCAAGATTGATCACAATTTTTTTTGCAGGAACAACAAACCCGGTATTTTTGATGGCGGAACGGACGCGTTCCTTTGCCTCCTTGACCGACGCGTCCGGCAGTCCGACAATGTCAAATGCAGGCAGACCGTTTCCGATGTCTGCCTGTACATTCACCACAAATCCGTCAATGCCGTATAGACCGCAGGAATTTATCTTTGCAAGCATACCGTTCCTCCGTTATCCCTGGTAATTCATATAAACGACAACGTCCAGTGCGATTCCGTCATCCATGCGGACAAGGGCATAATTGCGGACGCAGTCCGAATCCCAGTTTACAATATTTCCATCCTCGTCACGGGAGGCGGACGGAATTTCAGATTTTTCAATTTCTGCTGACGAACCGATAGTCAGCTTTTCCTTTTTTGTTTGGTCGTACAGATAAACAACCGTATTCTGTGTCAGGGAAACATCAATTTCCTGATCTTCCCGTCCGGCAGCGTTCCGGAGTGTGAGATATGTACTGCCGTTTTTCTCGCAGATCAGACCAAACGCATACTGCTGATCTTTTCCGGTGCTTGTGCCGTAGCGCACATATGGGGTCGGTCGCTTTGCACTGACTGCGCCGCTTGTGGTAAAGAGTTTTTCAAAGCTTGTGCCGTGATCCTCTCCGTCTGTGACATAGTCTTTTGTCTGCGGACGGAAAATCAACTCAACGGTGGAGAGATCTCCGCTTAGGTTGGTGGTCATATAAATTACGTCCCCGGATTTTAAAGCGGTCAGATCTGCGCCTGCAAGCTCCTGATATTCCTCCGGTGCAGAAACAAGTGTCTTGCCGGTGTCTGCATAAAGCTGGATTTCATCTCCGCGGAAGAATAAATCCATGGCAATCACTTCTTCGTCATTCACGCTGGCAAACTCGGCTTTTTTCACCACGGCAAAGGCGGTTGCTGCGTCCAGTGCGGTCGGATACCGCGAGATCTGCGTTTTAGAATCGTCCTTTGGATCGTCTTTTGGATCGTCTGCCGGCTTTTCCTCCACCGGTTTTAAGTCGGTGACCACCGTATCTGCCTGCGGCATGAAAAAGCGCAGGGACGCGGCATTTTTCGCCTCCTCGCCCGGGTCGATCTGCAATTCCTGATCCCGGACAACAACCGGGAGCTTTTCCGCATAAACAAGCGTTCCGTTTTCGTCATAGCCGCCCAGGATTCCATATTCTCCGTAATGATCCGCCACAAAGGAGAGAGAATATCCCTCGGCAAAGGCTGTCTGTATCAACAATGCTGCCAGAATACCGGCATAGATAAAAAATTTCCGCATTTTATTTTCCTCCTGTCTGTCTTATGATTCCATTATAGCAAACGGGAACACAAAATGCAAGCAGATCTTGTATTTGTAACCTTTTTTTAAAATAATACGTACAAAAAAGAATCTTGACAGCGATTCTATTCCGTGGTATAATGCATATGAAAATAATCGGTATTTCGGGAGGTGCGCAGAATGGTGATAGACAAGCTGGAAAAAAATCAAAATTTGAGTGATGCTGAATTATTGACACTTCTCGATACAGATCAGTATGATCAGACTTTGTTTTCCTGTGCGGACAGAGTGCGGCGCAGAAACTATGGAGATGCGGTATACATCCGGGGTCTGATCGAATTTACAAACTATTGTAAAAATGACTGCCGCTACTGTGGAATCCGGCGCGGAAACCAAAAGGCGGAGCGATACCGCCTGGATCAGGAGGAAATTCTCGCCTGCTGCCGAGAAGGGTATGGATTAGGGTTTCGTACCTTTGTTTTGCAGGGCGGTGAGGACGCGTATTTTACGGACGAACGGCTATGCGGCATTGTTTCTGCCATCCGGAGTGAATTTCCGGATTGCGCGATTACGCTGTCTGTCGGCGAGAGAAGCCGGGAAAGCTATCAGGCGCTTTATGATGCCGGCGCAAACCGCTATCTTTTGCGGCATGAAACTGCCGATCCTGTGCATTATCAAAAACTGCACCCCAAGGAAATGAGCCTGGAAAACCGGAAAAAATGCCTGTTTACCCTAAAGGAAATCGGCTATCAGGTGGGGTCTGGTTTTATGGTAGGAAGTCCGTATCAGACGCTTGAAAATCTGGTTTCCGATCTGCGCTTTTTGCAGGAGCTAAAGCCGGATATGATCGGGATCGGACCGTATATCCCCCATGCAGAAACTCCGTTTGCAGACTTTCCGAGCGGAACGCTCCATTTAACGCTCCGCCTGGTTGCAATTCTGCGGCTAATGTTTCCGGACGCATTAATTCCGGCAACAACAGCGCTTGGAACGATTGACCCAAACGGACGGGAGCTGGGGTTAAAAGCAGGAGCAAATGTGGTGATGCCGAATTTGTCGCCGGTGCGTTTTCGGAAACTGTACGACCTGTATGAAAATAAAATTTGTACCGGTGAGGAGGCGGCGCAGTGCCGCGGATGCCTGGAAAAGCGCGTGGAGAGCGCAGGGTATCGGATTGTAACAAGTATTGGAGATCGAAAAGGATGGAAATAGAGAAACAACTGTCAGAAGAAGAATATCTTAGACGTGTGGAAAAGAGTATTCAGAAAACCTATCATAAGGCGCTTTTTACGAAATTTGTCACGGCAATTAAGGAATATCAGTTATTAGAGGAAAATGACCGGATTGCGGTCTGCATTTCGGGCGGAAAGGACTCTATGCTGATGGCTAAGCTGTTTCAGGAGCTTTTGCGGCATCGAAAATTTCATTTTGAACTGGTCTTTTTGGTGATGGATCCGGGTTATGCACCGGAAAACCGGAAGTTGATTGAGGAAAATGCGAAAAAGCTTGGAATCCCGATTACCGTGTTTGAAAGCACAATCTTTGACACGGTATTCCATATTGAAAAGTCGCCCTGTTATCTCTGTGCCCGGATGCGGCGCGGAAACCTGTATGCAAAGGCAAAGGAATTAGGCTGCAACAAAATCGCACTCGGACACCATTTTGATGATGTGATTGAGACAATTTTGATGGGAATGCTCTATAGCGGTCAGACGCAAACCATGATGCCAAAGCTGCACAGTATAAATTTTGAGGGTATGGAGCTGATTCGTCCAATGTATCTGATCCGGGAGGAGGATATCAAAAAATGGCGCGATTATAACGACCTGCATTTTTTGCAGTGTGCCTGCAAATTTACCGAGGTATGCAGCGAAGAACCGGCAGAATCAAAACGACTGGAAACGAAACACATGATCGCCGAGATGAAAAAAACCAATCCCTATGTGGAAACAAACATTTTCCGCAGTATGGAAAATGTGAATCTGGAAACGCTGATTTCCTATAAAGACAAAAACGGACGGCATCATTTTTTAGACGAATATTAATGGAGGAAACATGTTGGATCAATTTTCAAGAACAGAGCTGCTCTTAGGAAAAGAGGCAATGGAAAAGCTTGCATCAGCAAGGGTTGCGATCTTTGGAATCGGCGGCGTTGGAGGATATGTGGCAGAGGGACTGGTGCGGAGCGGTGTCGGTGCGCTGGATTTGATTGATGACGATAAGGTCTGCCTGACAAATCTGAACCGTCAGATTATTGCCACACGGAAAACGGTCGGAAAATATAAGGTGGATGTGATGCAGGAGCGGATTTTAGAAATCAATCCGAACGCAGCCGTTCAAACCTACAAAACATTCTATACACCGGAAACCTCCGGGGAGTTTGATTTTACGCAATATGATTATATTGTGGACGCGATAGATACGGTGACCGGAAAAATCGAAATGATTGTCCGAGCCGATCTGGCAAATACTCCGATCATCAGCTCCATGGGTGCAGGAAATAAGCTGAACCCGGCGGCATTTGAGGTAACCGACATTTATAAAACCTCGGTCTGCCCCTTGGCAAGAGTGATGCGCCGGGAGTTGAAAGCGCGCGGCATCCGAAAGCTTAAGGTGGTATACTCCAAAGAACCGGCTATGACTCCGATTGAAAGCGAAGAAAACAGCTGCTCCGGACATTGCGTCTGCCCTCCGGGAACAGCGCGCACCTGTACCAAGCGCAGACAAATTCCCGGCAGCATGGCATTTGTGCCGTCTGTTGCAGGGTTGATTATCGCAGGAGAAATTGTCAAGGATTTAACCGGAATCAGAAACGAATAAAATGAGTACAATGCCTCATTACGAAAAAAATTCGTAATGGGGCATTTTTCTTGACTGCTCAGCTTTTTTATGATAGAATCAAGAAAATACAGGAGGTTTGGTTATGGAGTATTATGTTTCAAAATACACAAGGGCTGCAAAAAATGATGATGAGGCAATCCGGCTATGCCTGGAAGACAGCAAAAATGAGCCGGAGAGAGTCATTGTATTTGACAATCCAAGCTATGTGATTTCGCAAGCCATTTTACTTCCGTCAGACACCACCGTGATTTTAGACGGATGCCATATCAAACAGGCTGATTTTACCGTTGATAATGTTTTTCGCGGGGATAATATTGTTTGCGATCCGGACAATCCGATGTCAGTTCCGCTTGCGTGCACACCGATTCAGAATCTTAAAATCTTAGGCAGAAACGGTGCGCGGATTTCCGGTCCTGACCGAAACAGAGTGGGGTATCATCCGGTGTTAGAGGAAGAACAGGAAATGGTCGGAGATTTTTGGGGATGGCGAACCTTTACTATTTTGCTTTCCAATTGCACAGGCTTTGAGATTTCCGGTATGAAACTCGATCAGTCCCGGTGCTGGACGGTTACTCTTGATCTTTGCTGGAATGGAGTAATACGCGATTTAGAGATTGAAACCAATGTGAAAAACGGAGACGGAATCGATCTTAGGGCAGGATGCCAGCAGATTCGGATTGAAAACATTTCAGGCAATACCTCGGATGACAGCATTGCCTGCACGGCGCTTGGAATGGCGGAGAAAACAGTATATCCGATTGGAAATTATCTGTATCCGTTAGAGCCGTCCTGCTGTTTAGAGTATAAAGAAAGAGATATTAGCGATATTCAGATTCAAAATATACAAACAGGCGGCTGCCACCATGCGGTGATTTGTCTTGCGGCGGATGGCTGCCGTGTGCATGACGTATTCATTGATGGGGTACAGGAGGTTGGAGACGGAAAACGAGAGGCAACTGTCAAGCTATATACGGGTTATGGTGCTCAATCCGGCAAAGCAGATCTTTCTCGCATTACAGTTCAAAATGTATCTTCATGCTATGCAGAGCATGCGGTCTACTGCAACACTGCTGTGAATGACTGTGTCCTGAAAAATATTCAGTCCCACAAAGAGGAGGCGATACTCTTAGATCATCCGGAGGGATTTTCACTCATCGATGGAATTGAGACAGAGGATATTCAAAAAATGCTGCAACAGCTTGGTATTTCTTCCGGTGGCTGTGTTGCGGTGCATACCTCGTTAAAAAGCATCGGAAAAATCTGCGGCGGTGCAAAGACAATGTTAAATGCATTTTGTAAATTTCTGCAAGATGGAATGTTGGTTGTGCCAACGCATACCTGGGCAAATGTGAATGCAGAAACTCCGGAATTTGATGTCCGGACAACGAAGCCTTGTATCGGAGCATTTCCGATGTTATGTGCAAAGGCGGCAATAGATGATAAAAATGCAGTTCGTTCTCTGCATCCGACGCATTCTGCGGCGATCTTTGGGAAACAAGCAAAACAATATGCAGACGGAGAAATTCGTGTTCGGTCACGAACACCGCGAAACGGCGTATGGGGCAGACTATATGACCAGAATGCAAAGGTTTTAATGATTGGGGTGGGGTTAGAGAGTAACACTTATCTTCATGCAGTGGATGAGGAGATCAATGGCTTGCCGGAGAACGAGGCTTTCTATTTTGATGCTTGCTTAGTAGATTTAGACGGAAAAAGGCATCAGATCATGCATATGAACAAGATGGCATACTGGACATCCAATCATTTCCCAAAATTGGAACCATACTTTTTAGAGCATGGAGCGGTTTCTTATGCCCGATTGGGAAATGCAAAGGTAATCTGCTTTGATGTTGTGAAAGGACATGATTTATTGGTGGAGCTATGCAAAAGAGCAAAGGATGCAAAGCGATTTGAAAGTATTGCAGAGGCTGCTGCAAAATAAGAAAAGCGCCGTTTCAGCGGCGCTTTTCTATGCATTACTTTAAAATTACTTTATGGAATACCTTTTTACCCTTTTTTACGATCATGCCGTTATCGGTGAACATTTCCTCTGTAACAACCATATTCGGATCGGTCACCTTTTCGTCATTGACCGAAAGACCGTTTTGCTGTACTAAGCGTCTGCCCTCGCCCTTTGAGGGGATCAGCTTTGTTAAAAGAAGTACATCTAAGATGCCTTTGCCAATTACATCTGCACGGTCAAGCTCGGTAGATGGCATATTTTCACTCACCCCATGACCGGAGAATACTTCCTCGGCGGCTTTCTGCACGCGGTTTGCCTCCTCCTCGCCATGAACAAGCTTGGTTACCTCGTATGCCAGACGTTTCTTTGCCTGGTTCAGCTCCTGACCTTCCCATTTCTCCATTTCCCGGATTTCCTCCATCGGAACAAAGGTAATCAGCTTTAAGCAGCGGATTACATCATCATCCGCAACATTTACCCAGTACTGGTAGAAGTCATACGGCTTGCATTTCTCCGGATCTAACCAAAGTGCGCCCTTTGCGGTTTTGCCCATTTTCTTTCCCTCTGAAGTGGTCAGAAGTGTAAAGGTCATACCGTAGGTCTGCGTCTGATCCTTGCGGCGGCAAAGGTCAATTCCGCCCAGAATATTCGACCACTGATCGTCTCCGCCCAGCTCAATTTTACAGTTGTATTTGCGGTTTAACATTAAGAAATCGTAGCTCTGCATCAGCATGTAGTTAAATTCTAAAAAGGACAACCCCTTTTCCAGACGTTGCTTAAAGCATTCTGCGGTCAGCATTTTATTGACCGAGAAACAAGAGCCGATGTCGCGTAAAAATTCCACATAATTTAAATTCAAAAGCCAGTCAGCATTGTTCACCATTAACGCTTTTCCCTCCGAAAAGTCGATCATGGTGGACAGCTGCTTTTTAAAGCATTCGCAGTTGTGGTCGATGATTTCCTTTGTCATCATCTGCCGCATGTCGGTTCTTCCGCTGGGGTCGCCGATATGTCCTGTTCCGCCGCCGACTAAGGCAATCGGACGGTGACCTGCATCCTGCATGTGCTTCATAACAACCATCTGCAAAAAGTGACCTACATGCAGACTGTCTGCTGTCGGGTCAAAGCCGATGTAAAAGGTAACCTTTTCTTTCCCTAATAATTCTCTGATTTCTTCCTCATGTGTTGTCTGCGCAATCAAACCGCGCTCCTTTAACACATCAAAAACATTTCGCTCCATTTTTCTACTCCTTGTTCTATTTAATAATTTTTTTACGAATTGAATAAATAATTGACCTCATGAGAGGTCAGATATCGCCATCTGCCCAGCGGCAGCGTGCCTAATTCGACCGTTCCGATTTTCACCCTTTGCAGATGCGCCACATGACAGCCGACCGCCTCAAACATTTTCCGGACCTGACGGTTTTTGCCCTCATGAATTGTAATTTTGATAACGGTATATCCGTTTTCCGCATCCAGCATTTCTACCTCGGCAGGGGAGGTGGTATAGTCCTCAATCCGGATTCCGCGCCGCAGCTGCTGCAAGCCGCGGACGGTAATTCCGCCCTTTAGCGTGGCAATATAGGTCTTGTCCATATGAAATTTCGGATGCGTCACACGGTAGGTAAAATCTCCGTCGTTGGTCAGAAGCAAAAGTCCCTCTGTTTCATAATCCAGTCTGCCAACCGGGAAAATCCGGGTGGGGATTTCCTCTCCGATCAGATCCACCACTGTCGGACGCTCAAACTGATCCTTTGCCGTGGAAACATAGCCTGCCGGTTTATTCAGCATGACATAGTATTTTTTCTGCGGCGCTTTGATCGGCTTGTTGTAAACCGAAACATGATCCGCACCGATCTCCACCTTTGTACCAAGCTCGCGGACGGTTTCATCATTCACACGCACATGCCCGTCTGCAATCAGCTTTTCTGCTGCGCGTCTGGACGCAATGCCGCACATGGCAATATATTTTTGCAGTCTGACAATCTCTCCCATGGCAAATCTTTTCCTTTCATAGCAATACCTTTAGTATACCATAAGATTTCCCAAAATACAAGCCTCTCTTTTTCTTTCGGTCAATTTTATGAAAAAAATTGACAAAATGGTACTGTTTGTAGTATGATATATATATTAAGGTAAAATCACAGGAGGATGATCAGAGGAGTGGAAAAGAAGTCCTTAAAATGGTTATATAAAAACGGGAAAAGCTCTATCCCGGCAATGGTGCTTTTGAGCGTTCTGAGTGCGTCGCTGTCGCTTTTATCCCTGCGCTTTGTTGAAGCGTCCAGAAGCTTAATTAATATTGCGATCGGAAGTGCAGAGGGAAGTTTTCGGAATGCGGTATTACTTTTATTGGGTTTGCTTGTTTTGCAGCTTGTTTTACAGATTGGTATTAACTTTTTGCAGGTGCATGCCTCGGCAAGGCTGGAAATTTCGCTGAAACAGGAAATTTTCCGCCGGTTAATCCGGAAAGAATATCTGGCGGTTTCAAAATTTCATTCGGGCGAGCTTTTAAACCGGCTCAATAGTGACATTTCGGTCATTGTGAACGGAATTGTCACGGTAATTCCGGCGGCGGTGTTGTTTTTAACATCGATTGTCGGCGGTTTTATCATGCTGTATTCCATCGACCGGGTGCTTGCAGGATTGATTCTTGCCATCGGCCCGTTTGTGCTTGTCGGAGCGCGGCTCTATAGCAGACGCTATAAGGCACTGCATAAGAAATGCCAGGAGGCGGACGGAAAAACGAAATCCTTTATGCTGGAAATTTTGCAGAATCTTTTGGTGGTCAAGTCTTTTGGAAACGAAATGCCGGTGATGGAAAAAAGCTCCGATCTGCAAAATGAAAGCTACCGTCTGCGCATTAAAAGAACCAAGGTTTCGGTTGTAGCGCATGTCGGGCTGTTTCTGATCTTTAATGCCGGCTATTATTTTGCCGTAGCATTTGGCGCTTACCGGCTTTCCACAGGCACAGGCATCGGTTTTGGTGATTTTACGGCAATTCTGCAATTGGTGAATCAGATTCAAAGTCCGTTTAAGCAGATTGCATCCTTAATTCCGCAGGTGTTTTCTACGATTGCCTCCGCGGAGCGGATGCTGGAATTGGAGGAATTAGCGGAGGAAAAAGAGGAAAAAAGCGTCAATGCCCGGGAGGTTTACCGCAGTTTAGAGGAAATTGTTTTTGATCATGTCAGCTTTTCCTATAACCAGGATTCCACTGTCAGCGGTATCAATATGCAGATTAAAAAGGGAGAGCATGTGGTGGTTGCCGGGGAATCGGGTGCAGGAAAGAGTACTGCAGTAAAGCTTTTATTAAGCATTTTCCAGCCGCAGGAGGGAAAAATTTATTTAAAGACCGGGCAGGGGAATATACCGGTCAGCTGTCAGACGCGAAGTCTTTTTGCTTATGTTCCGCAAGGCAATCTGATTCTGTCCGGTACGATTCGTGAAAATATCACCTTTGCCTGCGGTGCTGCAAGCGAGGAGGAGATTATAAAGAGCGCAAAAATCGCGCAGATCTGGGACTTTATCGAATCGCTGGAGGATAGACTGGATACCAAAATCGGAGAAAAAGGACTCGGACTCTCCGAGGGACAGGCACAGAGAATTGCGATTGCGCGCGCCATTTTATACGATGCACCGGTGTTGCTTTTGGATGAGGCAACTTCTGCTTTGGATTCTGACACCGAGATTGCGCTTCTTCATGCCATCCGCAGTATGACGGATAAAACCTGTATTTTAGTTTCTCATAAAAAGGCGGCATTTGAAATCTGCGACCGCGTTTTATATGTGGAGAAAAAACGCTGATTTCGGGAAAAAACTCTTGACTTTGCAGCGGAAAAGAAATATACTGTATTATAGGGGATTCTTGATTTTATGGAGGAAGTATGGCAGAGAAAAACATTCATGAAAAACACAGGGAACGAATGAGAGCAAAGCTTCTTTCCTCGGAGGGTGATATTTTAGAGGAGCATGAGGCTTTGGAAATGCTGCTTTATGCCTGTCAGAAACAGAAAAATACCAATCCGATTGCACAGAATCTGCTTCAGCGGTTCGGATCGCTTTCCGGCGTGTTTGAGGCGGATTATCATGCCTTGATGGAAATAGACGGAATCGGAACACAGGCGGCAACTCTGATTAAATTGCAGGCGGTTTTGTGCCGGATGTATGCGATTGATAAACAGCAGCAGCTTTCCAAGCGGTTTCGCTTTACCCCAAAAAGCGCGGGCAGTTATGTGGTGAATTATTTTTACGGCTATAAGACGGAAACTTTTATCATGTTCTGTCTGCGTGCAGATTGCAGTCTGATCTGTGCAAAGATACTCGGAAAAGGATCGGTCAGCAGCGTGTTGGTGGATTCGCGGAAAATCTTGCAGACGGCAATGGAATCAAATGCAGTCTATGTAGTGTTGGCGCACAATCACCCGAACGGAACGATGGTTCCCTCGCAGGCAGATTTAGACATGACAAGGGAGATTGCGCATGCGCTCACCTTTTCGGAAATCCGGCTGATTGACCATATTATTGTCTGCGGAAACCGCTACATCAGCCTGGCAAACGATTATAAAATTTTAGCAGAAGAGGAATAAACAAATGATAGCAGTAATTGATTATGGAGCAGGAAACCTGCATAGTGTGCAGAATGCGCTGAATCATTTAGGAGCGGAGAATGTCATTTCTTCCGATCCGGAGGTGATTCTCAGGGCGGACCGTGTGATTCTGCCAGGGGTCGGCGCGTTTGGCGACGCGATGGCGGCAATGAGAAAAAGCGGTATGGATGAGGTTGTCCGGCAATGTGCAGAGGAGGACAAGCCGCTTTTGGGAATCTGCCTCGGCTTGCAGCTTTTGTTTGAGAAAAGCGAGGAAACGCCGGATGTTCCGGGACTGGGAATTTTCAAGGGTGAATTTTTAAAGATTCCGGAAAAACCGGGTTTGAAAATTCCGCATATCGGCTGGAATGATCTGACCTTTCCTGCACCCTCCCGGATGTTTGAGGGAATCGGCGCACATCCGTATGTATATTTTGTGCATTCCTATTATCTGAATACACCGGAGCGGGAGATTGTCTCGGCATATACCGATTACGGCACAAGACTTCCGGTGGCAGTGGAACGTAAAAATGTCTTTGCAATGCAGTTTCATCCGGAAAAAAGCGGCGTTGTCGGCATGAAAATTTTAGAGAATTTTCTCAGGGTATAAGGGGGGAGAAGCATGTACGCAAAAAGAATCATCCCTTGCCTGGATGTCAAGGACGGACGCGTGGTTAAGGGAATTAATTTTGTAGATTTGGTGGATGCCGGCGATCCGGTGGAGACGGCAAAGGCATATGACAAAGCCGGAGCAGATGAACTGGTATTTCTGGATATTACCGCATCCTCCGACGGAAGAAATACCGTTTCTGATATGGTGGAGCGGATTGCCCGAGAGGTGTTTATTCCGTTCACTGTCGGCGGAGGTATCCGGAGTGTGGAGGATTTCCGGACGATCTTAAATGCCGGAGCAGATAAAGTGGCGGTTAATTCTGCGGCAATTAAGCGCCCGGAGCTGATTTCGGAGGCGGCAGAGAAATTTGGCAGTCAGTGCGTGGTCTGCGCAATTGATGCAAAGAGAAACGGAGATCACTGGGAGGTCTATCTAAACGGCGGCAGGGTCAATACCGGACTGGACGCGGTCGAATGGGCGAGAAAGGCAGAAAGACTCGGCGCAGGAGAAATTCTCTTAACCAGTATGGACTGTGACGGCACAAAACAAGGCTATGATCTTGCGCTTACAAAAGCAATTTCAGAGCATGCAAAAATTCCGGTGATCGCATCGGGCGGCGCAGGTGCGCTTTCACATTTTTACGATGCCTTTACCAAGGGTGCGGCAGACGCAGTTTTAGCAGCAAGCCTGTTTCATTTTAAAGAGATTGAAATTTGTGAATTGAAAAAATATTTAAAGATGCGCGGAATCCATGTCCGTGAGATATAAGGAGTACAGAATGAAGAAATTTTCCAGAACAGAAGCCAGAACCGAAGCGTTTAAGCTGATCTTTCAGACGGAAACCAACCATGATGATATTGAATTTCTGATTTTGCAGATGCTGGAGGAGAACCCGGCGGCAAGCAGACAGATCGATTATATCCGGAATGTAGTTACGGGTGTGAATGAGAAAAAGGAAGAATTAGAAACGGCAATTTCGGAGCATCTTTCTCCGGGATGGAAATTGGAGCGTGTCCCAAAGGTTGCGCTTTGCGTTTTAAAGCTTGCAATCTATGAAATCCGTTATGTGGAGGACGTGCCGGAAAGAGTTGCTATCAACGAGGCGGTCGAACTGGACAAAATTTATGATGATCCGGATCATTCCGCGTTTGTCAACGGTGTTTTAGGGAGCTTTTGCAGAGCATGACGGCGCTTGGATTTGACACAAGTAATTATACCACGTCAACGGCTGCGGTCGGAGCGGATTTTTTGAAAAGGCAAAGACGAATCCTGCCGGTTAAGCCAGGCGAACGCGGACTCCGTCAGAGCGACGCACTGTTTGCACATGTAAAGGCTTTGCCAGAGTTATATGAAACGCTGATGCGGGAGGTTGATTCCAAAAAGCTTTCCGCGGTTGGGGTCAGTACCCGTCCGCGTGCAGTGGAGGGGTCGTACATGCCGGTTTTTTTAGCCGGAGAGGGCTTTGCAAGGGCAGCGGCAGCAAGCCTGGATTTGCCGCTCTACCGTTTTTCGCATCAGGACGGGCATTTGATGGCAGGTATTTATTCGGGTGCATTTTGGGAGTTGTTAGAAAAGCCGTTTTTAGCGGTGCATCTTTCGGGCGGCACAACCGAGATTTTAAAAAATGAATATCAAAACGGAACGTTCCGGACAGAAATTCTGGGCGGAACAAAGGACATCAGCGCCGGACAGCTGATCGATCGGCTGGGAGTACGGCTTGGAATGCAGTTTCCCTGCGGAAAAGAGCTGGACGCGCTTTCTGAAACATGCGATAAGACTGTCAATACAAAAATTTCGGTGACCGGTATGCAGATGAACTTTTCCGGGCTGGAAACGAAGCTTTCCGGTATGATCGGAACAGAATCGCCGGAGGTTTTAGCGCGGTCGGCGCTCCTTGCGGTTTCAAAAACGCTTTCCTGCGCACTTTCCAATGCCGTTTTAGAAACGCATTGCCGCAGAATCCTGTTGGTGGGCGGTGTTGCGTCCAATTCGTTTTTACGAAAATTTCTGCCGGAGCATACAGATGCAGAGCTTTTCTTTTCAGAGCCGGCTTATGCGACTGATAATGCAGTTGGCGTTGCAGAGCTGGCAAGACGTATGGAAATGAGGGAATACTAATGGAAACACGCGTGGTTACCGTCGGTCAGTTAAATGAATATATTAAAAAAGTGTTAGACCATCAGCCGGTTTTGGGTGATCTTTGGGTGAAGGGCGAAATCTCTAATTTTAAACGGCATGTTTCCGGGCATTTATATATCACGCTTAAGGACGAATCGGGTGTTTTGAAAGCGGTGATGTTCCGGAGCGCGGCGCAAAGCCTGAAATTTTTCCCGGAGGACGGTATGAAAGTTTTAGCGCGCGGACGGGTTTCGGTTTATGAGGCTGGCGGCGCGTATCAGCTTTACATTCAGGAGATGACGCCGGATGGGGTCGGTGCATTATATATCGCATATGAGCAGTTAAAAAAAAGCCTGGAGGAGGAAGGACTTTTCTCAGAGGAGCATAAAAAAACGATTCCGAAATATCCGCAGACGGTCGGCGTAATTACTGCGCCGGACGGCGCAGCGGTCCGGGATATGATCCATGTGATTACCCGGCGGTATCCTTTGGCTGAAATTTTGTTGTACCCCTCCCTGGTTCAGGGGGCAGGCGCGGCAGAAAATCTGGTGCGCGGAATCCGCTATATGAACCGGTATCATTTGTGTGATACGCTCATTATCGGTCGGGGCGGCGGTTCTATTGAGGATTTATGGGCATTTAATGAAGAACCGGTTGCGCGTGCGATTTATGAATCGGAGATTCCGGTCATCTCGGCAGTCGGTCATGAAACGGATTTTACCATTGCAGATTTTGTGGCAGATCTGCGCGCTCCGACTCCGTCTGCGGCGGCGGAAATTGCCGTTCCGGAGCGGTTGGAGCTGATCAATCGGATTCAGCTTTTGCGGCGCGGCATGGAGCAGGCAGTTTTAAAGGAAATTGAACAAAAGCAGACGGTATTAAAACGCTTTCGCCTGCGTTCCCCGGAGGATCGGATTGCGGAGCGGTATTTGAAATTAGACTATTGTCTGAAAAATTTGCAGAATGCACAGGAAAAAATTATAAAAGAACAGCAGACAAGGTTTTCCAATGCCTGTGCCAAGCTGGATGCATTAAGTCCGCTCCGGGTTTTGGCAAGGGGATATTCCATTGCGGAAACTGAGGACGGCAGTGTGATTAAATCGGCAAAAACCTTGAGAAAAAATATGAAATTCAAACTGAAATTGCAGGATGGAGAACGCTGGTGCAGAGTGCTTGGAAAGGGGGAATAGAGGAGCATGGCAAAGGGATTTGAGGCATCCATGAAAGAGTTGGAGGAAATTGTGACAAAGCTGGAGAGCGGCGATGTCGGCTTAGAGGAGTCGTTAAAGCTGTTTGAGAAAGGCATTCAACTGTCAAAAAGCTGTCAGAAAATTTTATCCGACGCGGAGAAAAAGGTTTCCGTGCTGATTAGCCAGGACGGAGAAGAACCGAAAACAAAAAATTTTTTAGAGGAATAAAACAATGACCTATGAAGAAAAAATAAAAGCAATGAGAAATTTGACCGAAACGGCATTAGAACAGTATGTTCAGCCAGAAAGGCTGCCGCAGAAAACGGTCTATGAGGCAATGCGATACAGTCTTTTGTCGGGCGGAAAGCGACTTCGTCCGATCCTGACGCTGCTTTCCTGTGAGGCATGCGGCGGACATGCAGAGGATGCAGTGCCGTTTGCCTGTGCGCTCGAAATGATTCATACCTATTCGCTGATTCATGATGATCTCCCGGCAATGGATAATGACGAGCTGCGGCGCGGTATGCCGACAAACCATATCAAATTCGGAGAGGCAATGGCGATCTTAGCAGGAGACGCACTCTTAAACCGTGCTTTTGAGATCGCATCCTCAAAAAGCCAGATCACGGCGGAACGGACGATTGCAGCCATCCGGATTCTTTCTGAATCCTCCGGCGCATACGGCATGATCGGCGGTCAGGTGATTGATATTGAAAGCGAACACAAAACGATTTCAGCGGAGGAATTAAAGCATTTGCATGCCTTAAAAACCGGTGCGATTATTCGTGCGGCAGGAAAAATGGGGGCGGTGATTGCCGGAGCGGAGCAGGAAAAGATTGATGCTTTGGATGCATTCTGTCTCAATCTGGGAATCGCATTTCAGATTCAGGATGACATTTTAGATGTAACCGGAACGGAGGAGGCATTGGGAAAACCGATCGGAAGCGATGCGGAAAATGGAAAAACCACCTATATCACGCTCTACGGAAAGGAACGTGCCGGGGAGCTGTCGGAGGAATACACCAGGCGTGCCGTGGACGCACTTTCGGTGTTTGGAGAAGAAAAGAAGTATTTGGTTGCGCTTGCAGAGCATTTGACCAATCGTAGAAAATAGTGGAGATAAAAATGAGTTTTACAGAGTATTTAGGAAATTCCGTTTTAGTGACAGCGGTGTTAGGCTGGTTTATTGCACAGGTATTAAAGGTGCTGTTCATTCTGATCCGATACCGGAAATGGGATTTTCGGAGAATGATCGGATCGGGAGGAATGCCCAGCTCGCATTCCTCGTTTGTCACAAGCCTTGCCACCGGAGTCGGACTGATTGAGGGTTTTGACAGCACGCTGTTTTCTGTCTGCGTCGTGTTTGCCATGGTGGTGATGTATGATGCGGCGGGGGTGCGTCGTGCAGCAGGTCAGCAGGCGAAAATCCTGAATCAGATTGTCGATCAATGGGGAAAAGAGGATCACACCCATACCGAAAAGAAATTAAAAGAGCTTTTAGGGCATACCCCAAAGGAGGTATTTGCTGGCGCGGTGTTAGGCGTTGTAATCGGTTTTTTGCGGCATTTTTAAGGAGGGAATGGCTTGAATCCGTCTGTTTTTTACTTAATGCATGGCGAGCGCAGAGTTGCGAAAATTCATAAAAACGGAAAATGCAAAATCTATTTTAAGTCCTTTATGCCCTATAATCTGGTGTTAGAGGAACAGGAGGATTTTGATATTCAGCTGGATAACATCAATAATTTTTATTATTGGTGTGCTTCGCGCGTCCTTTCGTTAGACCGGAAATATGCAAAGGAAATTTTAAACAGCATTGGTGCGCTCCAGGCGTCTACCGACCGGGATCGTGCGAACATTGCCTTATCCTATCACTGTGTATCTCTCACAGATATTTACTGGGTGCAGCATAAGGGAGAAAAACTGAAATATGCGGAAATTAACCTGTTTGAAAATCATTTGAGCAATGCCTTTGTGGATGTATCGCTCCGCGGAAAGCAGATGACCATCCAAAACAGCGCCCTGATCGCAAATGATATTTCCACCGTCGGCTGTTTCCCGAAGGCATGGCTGCGTGCCGCGGACGGAAGTTTTCTGCTTTTAAAGGACGGCGGTGCGGAGTATGTAGAAAATGAAATTTTAGCAAGCCGGATTTGCCAGTGCTTTTCCTGCAATCAGGTTCACTACGAGCCGTTCACCTTTGAGGGGCAGACAGTCTCGGTCAGCAAAATTATCACCTCGCTCCAATACGGTACGATTTCCCGGCAGGCATTGGAGATTTATTGCGCCAATCATGATCTGGATTCAATGGAATATATTCTGCATTTAGACGCATACGGTTATTATATGATGAATATTTTAGACTATCTGATCGGCAATCACGACCGGCACTGGGAAAACTGGGGACTGTTTGTGGACAACGCAAAAAATAAGCCGCTCAGGCTGTATGATCTGATGGATTTTAATCAGGCATTCCGTGCTTATGAGGATTTAGAGGGTGCAAATTCTCTGACCGATCCCGGAAAAACCCAAAAAGAAGCGGCAGAATATGCCGTGTCTCAAATTGGTCTGAACCAGATAAAGCCGATTGAGAAAGCCTGGTTTGGGGAGCATACGGAAAAATATGAAATGTTTCAAAAAAGACTTTCTCTGCTTGCAAAAGCAGAAAAATAAGACTTGTCCTGTGCGGCGAAAAAGTGTGCACGCTTTTTCGCCGAAATTTTTCATTTTTTTTGAAAAAGTGATTGACATTTTATGCGGAAAGTGATATAATAAATAAGTCGTTAAATATAGGGGTATAGCTCAGTTGGTAGAGCAGTGGTCTCCAAAACCACGTGCCGAGGGTTCAAATCCTTCTGCCCCTGCCACTTAAATTGTCCTTGGTCTTGTGATTTCACCTGTCCAAGGGCTTTTTTATAATATCATGCAGGAATGAATCATAGAATGGTATAGAATGGAGGGATCAGGATGTCGGAGGAGAGTTTAAAAAAAAGAGCGTCAATCGGAAAGCTTTCCGGAATCGTGGGGATTTTATGCAATTGTGCCCTGGCAGCGGCAAAGCTGGCAGTGGGATTTTTTGCGTCCTCCATGTCAGTGATTGCGGACGGCTTAAACAATCTATCCGATGCGGCAAGCTCGGTGGTGACTCTGGCAGGATTTAAGCTGGCAGAAAAGCCGGCAGATTCCGGGCATCCTTACGGGCATGCAAGATTTGAGTATCTGGCAGGTCTGACTGTTGCCGTCATGATCCTCGTAATCGGCGTGGAGCTTTTAAAAGGTTCTGTGAAAAAGATCTTTAAGCCTGAGGCGATTGAGTTTTCCTGGCTGATTCTGATCGTATTAGTCGTTTCGATCCTGGTGAAGTTTGGGATGATGCTGTTTTATCGGCATATGGGAAAGAAAATCCAATCAACCGCGCTTGCAGCTGCGGCGGAGGATAGCCGGAATGATGTTCTGACCACAGGTGCAGTTTTAGTTGCGGCACTTTTGGAGCATTTCACCGATTGGCGCGTGGATGGTGCGATGGGGATGATTGTGTCGTTCTTTATTATTTATGGCGGTATCGGGCTGGCAAAAAAGACGGTTTCGCCGCTTTTGGGTGAGGGCGGAAATCACGAACTACGGAAAAAGCTGATGGAATATTTAAAGGAATGCCCTATGGTGCTTGGTTGCCATGACCTGATGATACACGACTACGGTCCGGGCAGACGCTATGCAAGTGTGCATGTGGAAATTGATAAAAACGAGGATTCTATTCTGTGTCATGAAAATATTGACCGGATGGAGCGCGGCTGCTATCAGAAATTCGGAATCCATCTGGTCATTCACTATGACCCGGTTGTGACAGGGGATCAGGAGCTGGATAAAACCAGAAATATGGTTGAAACGCTTCTCCGGCTGCGTGATCCCAGGCTTTCTCTGCATGATTTTCGGATGCATCCGGAGAAAGACGGCATCCGGCTGATTTTCGATATGGTTGTTCCGGACGATTTACAGGGGCAGGAGACAGAAATTCAAAGAGCATTAGAAATAGCGCTTTGCCGTTTGAGCGGTCAGCATTATGAAACGGAAATCATCTTTGATCTGGATGCATAGCCTTTATTCCCCCGATAAAAAACAAAGTCCTGGATAATCTGCGTCTAAATAACCGTCCAGCGGCAGATCGCTGATTACATAATTAAGCTCGGTCAGACTGCATAGCCGGTAAGCGGAATAGTGTCCGGTTTTGCTGCTATCGCAGAGGAATACCTTTTTTTCGGAGTTTTGTATCATCAGACGGCGTGGCATAATCTCATTTGCAAAGCAGTCGTAGAGCGTGCCGTCCGCGGTCAGAGACTGTACGGAAAAAAAGCATAAATCCGCATGGATGGAGGAAATAAACTGTTCTGTCTGTGCGCCGACACAGCAGGAGCGGTTTTCCTCATTCAGCTGACCTCCGGCAAAGAAAGAATGAATGTGGTATTCCGAGCAAAGCATCATACTGGTGAGGCTGTTTGTGATCACAGTAATGTCCCGGATGTTTTTCAGAGATTCTAACATAAAATAAGTACTGGTGGAGCTGTCTAAAAAGAGTACATCTCCCGGTTTTACAAGCGATGCCGCTTTTTCTGCGACCATCGCTTTTTCTTTTGCATTCTGATGGCTGCGGAGAAAAAACGGAATCTGCCGGTTGACGGAATTTTTCAGCTCCGCACCGCCGTAGCTTCGGTTAATTAATCCTTTTAATTCTAACTGCTTTAAATCTCTGCGAATGCTGGACGGACTGATATGAATTTTCTTTGACAGATATTCCACTGTGACATATTCATTTTGATGAAGTAAGCGCATAATCTCTTTTTCCCGTTCATTTCCGTACATATTTTTCATCCTTTCCTTGCACAATTCTGCGCATTCTCCGCGCGAAATTCATATTTTTGTCTGTTTTTGCGCCATTGTTGCGTTTTTCTGCATATTTATTATATAATAGATTTATAAAAAAGTAAAGTGTTTTTTTGATGGAGGGTGAGACTGTGTATGATGTTGTGATCATCGGAGCAGGAATTGTCGGCGCAATGACCGCGCGCGAGCTTGCAAAGTACCGGCTGCGCATTTGCGTATTAGAGCAGGAAAATGACGTTGCCTGCGGTGCAACCAAAGCAAATTCTGCAATTGTTCATGCCGGCTTTGATGCAAAGCCGGGAACGCTGAAAGCCAGACTGAATGTGCGCGGTTCGCAGATGATGGAAAAGGTGGCTAAGGATTTAGGTGTACATTATCAGCGAAACGGATCGTTGGTGATTGGTTTTTCCGAGGAGGATCGGCGAACGATTGAACGTCTTCTTTCGCAGGGAAAAGATAACGGTGTGGAGGGACTGCGCATTTTAGACAGCGCCGAACTGCACAAGCTTGAACCGGGACTTTCCCCAAAAGCAAGCTGTGCGCTTTATGCACCGACCGGTGCGATTGTCTGCCCCTATATGCTTTGCATTGCCGCAATTGGAAATGCGATGGATCAGGGTGTGGAATTGAAACGGAATTTTAAAGTGAGCGGACTGGAAATCTCAGAGGATGCAGTCCGGGTTTCTTCCGATACCGAAACCGTTACAGCGCGTTATGTGATCAATGCAGCAGGTCTATATGCTGATCAGATCGCAGCATTGGCAGGCGACACCTCGTTTCAGATTCATCCGCGGCGCGGAGAATACCTGCTTTTAGATCAGGAATGCGGCGCGCTTAGCAAGCACACAATTTTCCGTACACCAACAGAAAAGGGAAAAGGCATTCTGCTTTCGCCGACAGTGGACGGCAATTACTTAGCCGGACCGACTGCGGTAGATCAGGTTGATAAAACTGATAAAAGCACTACGCAGGATGGACTTTTTAAGGTGATGGAGGAGGCGGCGGAAAATCTTCCGGCAATTTCATTTCGCAAAACAATCACCTCGTTCTGCGGTCTGCGTGCAGTGGGAGATACCGGTGATTTTATTCTCCGCCCGTACCGGAACCGTCTGATTCATGCAGCCGGAATTGAATCTCCGGGGCTTTCTGCCTCTCCGGCAATTGCAGAGTACCTGGTCGGACTTTTGCGCGAATGCGGTGCAGAGCTTTTGGAAAATCCGGATTTTTCTCCGATCCGAAAACCGAATTATGCATTCCGGGAGGCTGATTTGAAAACGAAAAATCAGATCATCCGGGAAAATCCGGCATATGGAAGAATCATCTGTCGGTGCGAAAAGGTGACAGAGGGAGAAATCATAGACGCAATCCGTCAGAATCCCGGTGCAAGAGATATTGACGGTATTAAGCGGAGAACACGCGCCGGCATGGGGCGCTGTCAGAGCGGATTCTGCCTGCCGTACACCGCAGAGATATTGGCGAGAGAATTAAAAGTGCCGCTTGAACAAATTACAAAATTCGGCGGAAAATCGTATCTTATTTCCGGAAAGGAGGAGCGGTAAATGAAACAATTGATCATTATCGGCGGCGGACCTGCCGGCATGAGTGCGGCGGTTGCAGCTTATGAGGCAGGAATCCGTGATCTTTTGATTATCGAGAGAGATGCGCATCTGGGCGGAATTTTGCAGCAGTGCATTCATAACGGTTTTGGACTGCACCAATTCGGTGAGGAACTGACCGGACCGGAATACGCTTACCGCTATGTAGAAAAGGTACGCGAGTATCAGATTCCTTATCTTTTAGAAACGATGGTGTTAAGCATTTCCGAGAATCGGACGGTTACGGCAATCAATCGGGAACGGGGAATTTTTACACTGGATGCCGGCGCTGTGATTTTAGCCATGGGATGCCGGGAACGTCCGCGCGGCGCATTAAATATTGCAGGCACACGTCCGGCAGGAATCTACAGCGCCGGAACAGCGCAAAAACTGGTGAACCAAAAGGGATGCCTCCCCGGAAAGGATGTTGTGATCTTAGGTTCCGGTGATATAGGCTTGATTATGGCGCGGAGAATGACCTTAGAGGGCGCAAGGGTGCATGCAGTCTGTGAGCTGATGCCCTATTCAGGCGGATTGGCGCGGAATATTGAGCAGTGCCTGCACGATTTTGATATTCCGCTCAAGCTTTCGCATACCGTTGTCAATATTCACGGAAAGGAACGGATTACCGGTGTGACGGTTGCTGAGGTAGATCAGAACCGTAAGCCGATTCCTGGCACGGAGGAAGAAATCCCCTGCGACACACTGCTCCTTTCGGTGGGGTTGATTCCGGAAAATGAATTGAGCAGAGACGCCGGCATTTCGTTAGATCCTATCACCGGCGGCGCCCTGGTCGATCAGGATCGGGAAACCGACATTCCCGGAGTGTTTGCGTGCGGAAATGTTCTGCATGTGCATGATTTGGTGGACTTTGTTTCGGAGGAGGCTGCGCTCGCCGGACGTGCCGCCGCAGAATACATAACTTCAGGGGAGCAGGAGCAATGCCGGATTCCGCTGGAAACAGACGGAAACGTCCGCTACACAGTTCCGCAGAGAATCACAAAATATAAGGATGTTGCAGTCTTTTTCCGCGTCAGCCGCGTATTTACAAACGCGCGCCTTGTTGTAACAGACGGAGAACGCCTGATCGCAGAAAAGAAACTCCGAAAGGCAGTGCCGGGAGAAATGAACCGTTTCTTGTTAAAGGCAGATCAGCTGACCGGTGCAAAAGCAATTAAATTTTCATTGGAGGAATCGGTATGAAACGAAATTTAACTTGTATTATTTGTCCGATGGGATGTCAGCTTTGTGTAACACTTGATCAGGGAAAGGTTTTAGAGGTGTCCGGAAACAGCTGTCCGCGCGGTGCGGAATATGCAAAAAATGAGTGTACCCATCCGATGCGGACGGTGACTTCGACCGTTCGGTCGGAATATGGATCAAGAATTCCGGTCAAAACCGACCGTCCGATTCCAAAGGAGCATGTTTTAGACTGTATGGCGGTAATTAAAAAACTGACGGTCAAAACACCGGTAAAGCCGGGGGACATTCTGTTTGAAAATCTTTATGGGAGTAACCTGGTGGCAACAGCGGAGGTTTTCGTATGAATCTGCAAGAGAAAAAGCTGTTTTTATTGGATATGGACGGAACAATTTATTTAGATCAGACCCTGTTTGCGGGAACGATTGATTTTTTGTCTGCCGTCCGGAAAAACGGAGGACGGTATCTGTTTCTTACCAATAATTCCTCCAAAAGCACAAGCGCATATATTGAAAAGCTTTCAAACATGGGAGTTTTTACAAGCAGGGAGGATTATCTGACCTCAACTGATGCGCTGATTCAGTTTCTTGCCCAAAAGCAATATCATCATATATATGCATTTGGAACAGCGTCGTTCCGGGAACAGCTCCGGCTTGCCGGATTCCCGGTTACGACGGAGGTTTCGGAGGATATTGACTGTCTGTGTATCGGCTTTGATACAGAGTTAACGTTTCAAAAGCTGGAGGATGCCTGTATTCTCTTAAACCGGGGCGTAGATTTTATCGCGACAAATCCGGACTGGGTCTGCCCCACTTGGTACGGATTTGTCCCGGACTGCGGCTCGGTGTCGGAAATGCTGTTCCGTGCAACCGGCAGACGACCGAGATTTATCGGAAAACCGGAGCCGGAAATGCCACTTCTTGCGATTTCTAAATTCGGATTTCAAAAGGAGGATGCCGTTTTGATCGGTGACCGTTTGTATACAGACATTGCATGCGGTGTGAATGCCGGGATTAGCACAATTTTGGTGCTAAGCGGAGAAACAAACACGGAAGATCTGAAAAAGAGCGACATTCAGCCGGAGGCAGTTTATCCGGATATACAAACAATATTCGAAGATTATACCAAAAATCCTGCATAGCTTTGTTCTATGCAGGATTTTTGGTTATAGAATTTTTGTCATATGCGGTGTATAATTTTTGTTTTTCTTTTTTGACCAATGGCGGATGATCAGAAAGCAGGCTGCCGCTAAAAAAAGTCCGGCGAGAATGCAGAAATTTTCCGGTGTACCGAAATAGCAGCACAGAAAATAGGCAAGGAAGAAACAAACAAGCGGCAGAATATAGACGAGAAAAGCCGCCTGATAAACCTTTTTTGTGTTCAGTTCTATTTCAATGGTATCTCCGGGCTTTGCGCCGAGCGTGTTTGTCACGGTCACCTCTGCTGTCTGATAAGGGCATGCACCGCAGCTGGCACAGTTGCCGCCGCAGGCAGACTGCCGCGTCAGCCGGACGGTTGCCGTTTCTTCTGTTGCCTGTATCACCTTTCCGGTCTCTTTCATTTCCGATACCCCTCTATCATTTCTCTGGCATGATCTAAAGAAAGCTCTGTAATATGATCCCCGTCAATAATTCTCGCCAATTCGCGGACGCGCTCCTCCGGACTAAGCCTGGTAAGCTTTGTGGCGGTGCGGTCGTTTTCGCTTTGCTTTTCCACGCGGAAGTGGGAATCTGCTGCCGCCGCAAGCTGCGGCTGATGGCTGATACAGATGACCTGTTTTGTTTTTCCTAACAGGGAAAGCTTTTTTGCAATCTTTTTGGCTGCGCTTCCCGAAACACCGGTATCAATTTCATCAAAAATTAAAGTGTCCACCGAATCAGCATCGGCAAGAATCACCTTTATAGCCAGCATAATTCTGGAAAGCTCGCCGCCGGATGCAATTTTTTCAAGCGGCTGCTCTGCTTCGCCCGGATTTGTCTGAATCAGGAATACCACATGATCTGCGCCCTCTTTAGTATATTCTCCGGGTTCTGCTAAAATGCGCACCCGTGCGTTTTTCATGTCTAAGTCGGAAAGCTCTGCTGTGATGTCCCGGCTTAAGATTTCTGCGGCATGCGTTCTGGTTTTTCGGAGTGCTTCAGCGGCTTTTTCCAGCTCCTTTTCCAAAGCGCGGTTTTGTTCCTCTAATTCCTTTAGCCGTTCATCGGAATTGGTCAGATCGGAAAGTTCCTTTTCCGCCTGCGCCAGGTAAGAGATGGCAGCGGATTCGTCTCCGCCGTATTTCCGTTTCATCCGGTAGATCACGTCCAGCCGTTCTTCAATTTCGTTCAAACGCTGTTCGTCATAGCCAAGTCCGTCATTTTTTGCAGAAATTTCTTCTGCAATGTCGGCAATCATGTACCGGCAGTCCTCAATTTTCTGAAACCATTCGGAAAACTGATCCTCAAATTCACAAATTTCCTCTAATGCCTTAGCTGCCATGCTAAGCTTATCATATGCCGGAGCTTCTGTATCTCCGTATAGATCGCCATAGGCCTCTCCCAGACTTTGCGCGATTTTCTCGCCGTTTTGCAGAAGTCTTTGTTCATCCTTTAAATCTGACTCCTCGCCCGGCTGTAAATTTGCCGCCTGCAATTCCTGTACCTGATATTGCAGAAGATCAATCCGGGAAAGGCGCTCCTGCTCATTCATGCTGCATGCGGCAATGTCCTTTTCCAGAGCACGCTTTTTTTGGTAGATCTCCTGGTATGCCGTCTTTTCTTTTCCGTTTTTTGCATATGCGTCTAAAAGCGCCGTCTGACGTTTTGTATCCAATAAAGCAGTAGAATCCTGCTGTCCGTGCAGATCAATCAATTCTTTGCTGATTTCCCGTAGTGTGCTTTGCAGGCACATCATGCCGTTTGCGCGGCAAAGACTTTTTCCGTCTGCGGAAAGTTCCCGGCTTAAAAGCAAATATTCCCCCTCCGGAATCCCCAGTTCGGAAAGCTTTTCAGAAAGGCTATCCGGAATGGTGAATGCCGCCTGCACCACTGCCTTTTTTTCGCCGTGCCGAACCAACCCCTTGTTTGCCCGGTTTCCCAAAATCAAGCCGACCGCGTCTAAAATGATGGACTTTCCTGCGCCGGTTTCTCCGGTTAAAACAGTCATGCCTGCACTAAGCGGAAAGTGGAGCTGTTCAATTAAGGCAATATTCTGAATATCCAGCTGTTCCAGCATGTTATTCACCCTCTCCGTGAATCATATTTTTTAAACGTTTTGTCATCGCCTCTGCCTTTTCGTCGTTTGCCATCACGATCAAAATGGTATCGTCTCCGGCAATCGAGCCTAAAAATTCCTTTGCAAATAAGCCGTCTAAGGTTGCGGCAACGGCGGGCGCCATGCCGGCAAAGGTACGGACAACAATGGTGTGGTGTGCACAGTCGATATGAACTACCGCCTTTGCAAACATGCCTAATTGCTGGGGAACGTCTCCCCCTTGCGTGCCGGACATGGCATAGCAGTAGCCGCCGTCTGCTGACGGAACTTTTACCAGTCCAAGCTCCTTAATGTCGCGGGAGACGGTTGCCTGGGTCACATTATATCCGCTTGCCCGGAGCGCCTCTGTCAGCTGTTCCTGCGTTTTGATTTCCGATTCCCGGATGATCTTAAAAATCCGGGCATGTCTTTTCTGTTTCATTTTTATAATTATTCCTTTCTGTGCTGTCAGGCACAAAACTTAAGTCTGAAAAAAATCGCTCAGAGTGCGGCTTTGAAGCGAGTGGTGCTGTACGTCGGTACCGCCCCGAGCAAAAAGTTGTGCTATGGGCGATTTTCTTCAGACTTTTACCTCTTTTTTAAGAAAGTTTTTGTTTTAACGTGTCGTAAAAGGACTGCGTACCCATGCGGATTAAGGGGATTGTTTTTTCAGATTTTGTAATTTCCACAAAGTCGCCGCTCTCGATCCTTTCCCGCACCTTGCCGTCAATTGTCACGTCTGCCTGCCGGTTTCCGTCCTCCTGCAAACAAAGCCGGATCACCTTTTGCGGATTTAAAAGCGCCGGACGGCTGGAGAGACGGTGGGCGCAGATCGGCGTTGCAATAAATAATTCCATGGTCGGATCAGCAACCGGGCCGCCGGCAGAAAGCGAATAGCCGGTAGAGCCGGTGGGGGTGGAAATGATCAGTCCGTCTGCAATATAGGCATTCATTTTCTCATTGTTGCAGAATAGGTCAATGGAGATCATCTGCGCATCCGGCTTTGAAAGAACTAAGTCATTCAGAGCAATATAAGAAGAAATGTTCTCATCCTTTCGGACGCAGATGTTTAAAAGCATCCGGTTTTCAATCCGGTAATCTCCGGATAAAAGCCGGTTGACGGCATGCTGAATATCCTCTGCCTCAATCTCGGTCATAAAGCCGATCGTTCCGAGATTGATGCCCATAATCGGAATGTTCCCGGCGGCACAAGGTTCTGCGGCTTGCAGAATTGTGCCGTCTCCGCCCAGCACAATCACAGCGTCTGCCTCGCTGAATAAATCCTCACCTAAAAACACAGCCGGAAGTCCGCTTTCTGAAAAGTCCCGGCTCATAAAAATCTCTGCTTTTCCGGAAAGCGTCTCTAACAGAATTTTTGTAGCACGCAAGCCAATATCCTTTGTGTGGTTTGGAATGACCGCGATTTTCATTTTGAAACCCTCCCTGTAAAACTACTTCTAATTTAAAAAAAAGTCCATAGATATAGAATGTATATTTATACATATTATACACGATTTTTTCTCTTTTTTCAACACCTTTTTGAAAATAAAAACAGGATGTGCAAAAATTCTTGATTTGGTGTAGGATTTGTGGTATACTATTAATAAATATCTGCACATGTTGTGCAGAATCAGGAAAGGATGATGAATGATGCTTCGCACCTTTAAAGGCGGATTGCATATTGATGATCATAAAACGATTACCAATCAGATCCCAATCAAAAAAATTCCCGGTGCGCCGATCCATATTTACCCCCTCCAGCAGCATATCGGAGCGCCGCTGGAAGTATTGGTCAAACCGGGCGATCGCGTTCTTGCCGGACAAAAAATTGCTGATTCCGACGCATTTGTCAGTGCGCCGATTCATGCCTCAATCTCCGGCACAGTCAAAGAAATCAAACCCCATCTGCATCCCTCCGGCGCAATGGTGACCTCCGTTTTTGTGGAAAACGATTTTCAGAACGAGATTTCTCCGGAGGTCTGTCCGAAAAATCCGGAGCGGATGACCAGGGAGGAAATGCTTTTCGTTGTCCGGAATGCAGGGATTGTCGGCATGGGCGGTGCAGGCTTTCCGACCCATGTGAAGCTTTCTCCGCCAAAGGATAAAACGATTACCCATGTCATTGTCAACGGGGCAGAGTGCGAGCCGTATCTCACTTCGGATCACCGCCGCATGTTAGAGTCTCCGGAGGAGGTTTTAGGCGGTTTAAAAATTGCAATGAAGATTTTAGGTCTTTCCGAGGGCTGGGTCGGCATTGAGGCAAATAAGCCGGATGCGATTTCAAAAATGGAAGAAACGAAGGATGCGAATATACATATTGTACCGCTGAAAACCAAATATCCGCAGGGTGCAGAAAAACAGCTGATCTACGCGGTTACGCGCCGTCAGGTACCCGCCGGAGGATTGCCGGCAGATGCCGGAGCAATCGTTTTAAATGTCGATACCGCAACGGCGATTTATCGTGCATTTGCAACCGGAATGCCGCTTTGTGAGCGGATTATTACCATGTCCGGAGACTGCTATCAGACCCCTTGTAACCTTGCCGCGCCGATCGGTGTGCCGTTTTCCCATCTTGTGGAGCAGGCAGGCGGTTTTTCAAAAGAACCGAAACGGCTGATTATGGGCGGCCCGATGATGGGAATGGCACAGTATTCTCTGGATGTGCCGGTGATTAAAACAACCTCCTGTCTCTTAGCATTGTCAGAGGTAGAAATCGGATATGACCAGGATTCCCCCTGCATCCGGTGCGGAAAATGCGTGGATCACTGTCCGATGCATTTGATGCCGCTTTATTTGAGTAAGTTCGCAGCGGCAGGAGATTTGGAAAAAGCAGAAAAATATCATATTTTAGATTGTATGGAATGCGGCGTCTGTTCGTATCTCTGCCCCGGAAAACAAAGTCCGTTGCAGAATATCAGAATTGCAAAGCAGCAGATTTTAGAAAACAAAAGGAGGAAAAAGTGATGCAGTTAACAATGTCATCCTCACCGCATGTCCACACAAGGGAATCCATTTCGTCCATCATGCTGGATGTGCTGATCGCGCTTATGCCGGCGGCGCTTGCAGGAATTTACTTTTTTGGCTACCGGGCAAGCCTTGTCCTTCTGACAGCGGTTGCGGCATGTCTTTTGTCGGAGTATGCGTATGAGAAAATTATGAAAAAACCGGTCACAGTACGGGATCTTTCCGCGGTTGTGACAGGCGTTTTGTTAGGTTTAAATATGCCGCCCTCCGTTCCGCTTTGGATGGTTGTTGCCGGAAGTGCGTTTGCTATGATTTTAGTCAAGCAGCTCTACGGAGGCTTAGGTAAAAACTTTATGAATCCGGCTTTAGCGGCGCGGTGCTTTATGCTGATCGCCTGGCCGTCTGCCATGACCACCTTTCATGAGGCAAAGGGAAGCCTGGATGCTGTTTCCTCTGCCACACCGCTGGCGGTTCTAAAGGGTATCAGCGAGGGAGCGCTTCCCAGTCTTTCTGATTCACTGATCGGCAGAACAGCCGGCTGTATCGGCGAAACCTCGGCGGTTTTGCTTTTGCTTGGATTCTTGTATTTGCTGATTAGAAAGGTTGTCCGTATCCGAATTCCGGCGGCAATGCTCGGAAGCTTTGCGGTTTTAACCTATTTCTTCGGAAACAACACCACCGAATATTCACAGAGTGTGTTCACGCTGATGCATCTCGTAAACGGCGGTCTGCTCTTAGGTGCGTTCTTTATGGCAACCGATTATGTCACCACACCTACCACAAGGGAGGGTCAGATTGTGTTTGGACTTGGCTGCGGTATTTTAACGTTTGTGATCCGGCGCTTTGGCGGCTATCCGGAGGGAACGTCTTTTGCCATTCTTCTGATGAATGTGGCTGCGCCGTTAATCGAGTCATCCTTCATACCCAAAACGTTCGGGGAGGTAAAGAAAAATGCTTAAAAAACAGGAATTCTTGGAAATTTTTAAAGTAGGGGGCATTCTTTGTCTGATTACTGCTGTTGCCGCGCTTGCTTTAGCGGCAACCAACGCAAAAACCGCGCCCCTGATTGCGCAGCATGAGCAGGAAAAGCAAGAGGCGGCAATGAAAGTTGTATTGCCGAATGCAGATGGCTTTCAGATGGAGAATCTGAAAACTGACAGCATGGAGGAGATTGTAACGGCAGTTTATGCAGCGAAAGATCAGAGCGGCTATGCCGTGATGGTTTCACCGAATGGCTATAACGGTGCAGTTTCCTTAGCGGTCGGTGTGCTTGCAGACGGCACAGTCAGCGGAATTGATGTGATTTCCCAAAGCGAGACGGCAGGTCTTGGCGCAAACTGCGTAAAAGAAAGCTTTAAGGATCAGTTTGCCGGAAAAACAGAGGGGATCGCTGTGGTGAAAACCGGTGCGTCCGGAAACCAGGTCAATGCAATTTCTTCTGCAACGATTACGTCGAAAGCGGTGACCTCCGGGGTCAATGCTGCGATTTCTGCCGTAAAGGAGGTCAAAGCACATGAGTAAGAAAAATTCCGTATTCTTAAACGGACTGATTTATGAAAATCCAACCTTTGTTCAGCTTTTGGGTATGTGTCCGACGCTGGCGGTTACAACAAGCCTGAAAAACGGCTTGGGAATGGGACTTTCTGCAACAGCGGTTTTGATTGCGTCAAACGCGCTGATTTCCCTGCTCCGCAAGGTGATTCCGAAAAAGGTGCGGATTGCGGCATATATCGTCATTATCGCCGCCTTTGTAACGATCATCGAAATGTGTCTGAATGCATTTGTTCCGTCGCTTGCAGAGCAATTGGGAATCTTTATTCCGCTGATCGTGGTAAACTGTATCATCTTGGCACGCGCAGAAGCGTTTGCCTCGAAAAATCAGGTCGGCAAATCGGCATTGGACGGACTGGGTATGGGCTTAGGCTTTACCGCGGCGCTTTGCATCATTTCTGCCATCCGCGAATTTTTGGGGAGCGGATGCATTTGGGAGATTCCGGTTTATGGCGAAAAGATTTTGCCGGCATCCATTATCGGTATGCCGCCGGGCGGATTTTTGGTGCTGGGCTGTCTGATTGCCCTGATCAACTTTATCATCCGGAAACGAAAGGAGCGTGAGGCAGAATGAAACTGATTTCAATTATTATTGCAGCGCTGTTTACCCAGAATTTTGTCATGGTAAAATTCATGGGAATCTGTCCGTTTTTAGGAGTTTCTAAAAAGAAAGAAACTGCAATCGGAATGGGTATGGCGGTTATTTTCGTTATGGCAATTTCCTCTGCCATTACCTATTTTGTCAATCAGACGCTGTTAGTTCCGTATCAACTGGAATATTTACAGACGATTGTCTTTATTCTGATCATCGCAGGACTGGTGCAGTTTGTAGAAATGTTTGTGAAAAAATCCATGCCGGCGCTCTATAACGCGCTTGGAATCTACCTGCCGCTCATTACGACGAACTGCGCAGTTTTGGGTGTTACGCTCTTAAACGTGCAAAACAAGTATAACTTTATCGAATCCCTCATCTACGGAACGTTTGCGGCATGCGGCTTTACCCTTGCGATCGTTCTCTTTGCAGGCATCCGCGAGGCAATCAGTGAGGAAGAAGCGCCGGAATCTTTCCGTGGCTTTCCGCTTGCGCTGATCACAGCCGGACTGATGGCAATTGCCTTTATGGGGTTTTCCGGTTTTTCGGTTTAAAGGGAGGGATTAAGTATGAATCAGATATTACCTGCTATTTTAGTAGTCGGCGGAATCGGACTGATATTCGGCTGTATTCTTGCGTTTGCATCGGTGATTTT